>DATIUU010000150.1:0-2612 GCA_035466635.1 Woeseiaceae bacterium | reverse complement strand
CTTCGTCGAGTAGACGCGGCTCATCTGGCCCGCGCCGACGCCGATGGTCATGCCGTCCTTGCAGAAGATGATGGCGTTCGACTTGACGTATTTCACCACGGTCCAGGCGAACAGCAGGTCTTTCACCTGCTCCGGCGTGGGTGCCTTTTTCGTGACGACCCTGAGGTCGCCCGCCGCGATCCTGCCGAGATCGGTGTTCTGCACCAGCAGGCCACCCGACACCTTCTTGAAGTCGAATCCGGGCACTGCCGCGGCCGGCCACTCGCCGGTTTCGAGGACGCGCACGTTCTTCTTGGTGCTGCAAACGTCGGCCGCCGCGGCCTCGATGTGCGGTGCGACGATGACCTCGACGAACTGGCGTTCGACGATCGCCGCAGCGGTCTTCGCGTCCAGCGGCCGGTTGAACGCGATGATGCCGCCGAAGGCGGACGTGGGGTCGGTCCGGAATGCCTTGTCGTAGGCGGCGAGTATGTCGTCGGCGACGGCGACACCGCAGGGGTTTGCGTGCTTCACGATGACGCAGGCGGGCGCCTCGAACTGTTTCACGCACTCGAGTGCCGCGTCGCTGTCCGCAATGTTGTTGTAGCTCAAGGCCTTGCCCTGCAGCTGCTTCGAAGTCGCGAGCGACCCGGCGGGCGCCTGCTGGTCGATGTAGAACGCTGCGTGCTGGTGCGGGTTCTCGCCGTAGCGCATGCGCTCGACGAGCTTGCCCGAGTAGAGCATGTGTTCGCCCAGCGCATCGTCGCCGAGCGACTGCGACAGGTATTTCGTGATCGCCGTGTCGTAACTCGCGGTGTGGGCATACGCCTTGGCCGCCAGGCGGCGGCGATCCTCGAGGTCCAGGCCGTCGCCCCGGAGTGCGGCGAGCACGGCATCGTAGTCGGCCGGGTCCACGACCACGGCGACGCCATCGTGGTTCTTGGAGGCCGCGCGAATCATCGCCGGCCCGCCGATGTCGATGTTCTCGATGGCCTCGTCGATCGTGGCATCGCCGCGCGCGATGGTTGCCTCGAACGGATAGAGGTTTACGCACAGCAGGTCGATCGGCTCGATGCCGTGTTCCTCCATGACGCCCTCATCGGTGCCGCGGCGGCCCAGGAGGCCGCCGTGGATGGTCGGGTGCAGCGTCTTGACGCGCCCGTCCATGATCTCCGGACACCCGGTCTTGTCGGAGACTTCGATCGTGTCGATGCCGGCTTCACGTAACTGCCTGGCGGTGCCGCCCGTGGACAGGACCTCCGCGCCGAGGTCTGCAAGACCCTTGACGAAGGGAATGAGGTCGCTCTTGTCAGAGACACTGACGAGCGCACGTCGGACTTTGAACATCTACTGAATCAGTGAATAGGTTCTGAGTTTCTTGCGCAGCGTTCCCCGGTTGATACCGAGAATGCCTGCAGCCTCGCTTTGGTTGCCGTCCGTAAAGTCCATGACGGCCTTGAACAGCGGACGCTCCACTTCGCCCAGCACCAGGTCATAGAGATCGCCGGGGCGGTCTCCGTTCAGCGTGGCGAAGTAATTCTGCAGTGCGTCTTCAGTGTGTTTGCAGAGTGGTTTCTTGCTCTTCTTCGATTTGAGTTCTTTGTGTTCTTTTGGCTTGTTGCTGGCCACGTTGCTCAATCCCGGTACGCCGGCTCGCCGCTCGTCGAGCCATTCTCCCCAAGCCCCCGAGCAACTACGCTGCCATAGAAAGTCCACCGTCGTTGCGGTCGAAATACTCTTTGGTTAAACGCAGCTGTTCAGAAGCGCTGTTGACGCGCACTGCCCGGTAGCGAAACTCGTCTGCATTTGCGAGCTTGTCGCAATACCAGGTCAGGTGCTTTCGAGCCACCCGAACGCCTCTCTTTTCCCCGTAAAAACGGTGCAAATCGCTCAGGTGGCCGAGCATGATAGCACGCAATTCATTTTTATCCAGCGGCACTTTTTGCACACCGTTTTCGAGGCAGAACGCGAGCTCGCGGAAGATCCACGGACGTCCCTGCGCGCCACGACCGATCATCAAGCCGTCTGCATTAGTTAGGCGCAAAACTTCAAGCGACTTCTCCGGAGAGGTCAGGTCGCCGTTGGCAATGACGGGAATCGATACCCCTTGTTTGATGCGCGCAATGGTGTCGTATTCGGCGTCACCCTGGTATCGACAGGCGCGCGTCCGGCCGTGAACCGCGAGTGACCGGATGCCGCTGTCTTCGGCGATAAGGGCAATGCGCGGGCCGTTGCGGTGCTCCGCATCCCAGCCGGTTCTCATCTTGAGCGTCTCCGGCACGTCGACGTCGGCGACGACGGCCGCGAGAATCCGCGCGACGAGCGGCTCGTCCTACATCAGTGCGGAGCCGGCCAGCTTGCGGCAGACTTTCTTGGCCGGGCAGCCCATGTTGATGTCGATGATCTGGGCGCCCCGGTCCACGCACGCGCGGGCCGCGAGGGCCATCTGCCCGGGCTCCGAACCGGCGATCTGCACGGCGACGGGTTCGGCGTCGAGGTCGAGGTCGAGCCGGTGGCGGGATTTCGGGGTCTGCCACAGGCGGGTGTCCGCCGTGGTCATCTCGGAGGTCGTCATGCCGGCCCCGAAATGGCGGCACAGCCTGCGAAACGGCTTGTCCGTGACCCCGGCCATG
>DATIUU010000149.1:0-8898 GCA_035466635.1 Woeseiaceae bacterium | reverse complement strand
CGGTGACGTGTACGCGCGTTCCTGTGTCGACGTCGGTGCTCCGTCGGGATGCTTGATATCGAAACGCACGGCGTCGTACAGGGACCAGCGCGGCGTCGGGATTTCGAGCACGCGAACATAATAGAACGCGCGCTGCTTCGGATCGAAATCCGGGTCCGTCCAGACGACGCCGAGTTCCGGTGCGCCGATCGTGTTGGTCCAGCTCGCAGTCGCGGCGTTGACCGTGTTGCCGACCGGCGGCAGCTTGCCGTCCGTGCCGATCCTGCGGTCGCCCGACCAGGCAACGTCGTAAACCTTTTCTTTCAGTTCCTTGCCGTCCAGCCAACCCTTGACGATCTGAATGCGGTCGAGGTTGGCGCCAATCGGGTCGCGTACGGCGTAGGCCATAAAGGTCGGCGCCTTGCCCTCGGGCGCGGCGGTCAGGTCGCCGCCCATCGGCACGCCCTTGGCGTAGCCGGCAAACACGGGCTGGCGGCTGTTCAGGTCGGTCGCTGTGTAGTCCCAGCCACCGAAAAACCGCACCATCATGCGGCTGCCCGTTGTCGCGTAGGTTTCCTTGCGTGCCATTGCATCGAAAATGGCCTCGCGCGTGTTCTCCGATGCCCACACGGCGGCGAGACCCGACGCGACCTGCTGCCAGCCCATGATCGTGCCGTTCTCGTTGCTCATGAATGGGTGCATCATGCGTTCGGGGCTCGGCTCGGCGCCCGAGTGCTTGCCGAAGAAGTTATCTTCTTCGACCGCGACCAGCGAGGTGTGGCTGTCGGTCGAGCCGATCATGCCGAATTTGTACGGGTTCGTGCCCAGGCGTTCCTCGAGGGCGAGACCCCGCTTCAGGGCTTCGCGCGCGTACTCGCCGGCGAGCATGTCCTCGGTCTTGGCCTCCGAGACGTCCAGGTTGCCGATGTCCCAGGTCTCGTAGTCCGCGAATTCGTCGTCGGGAGACAGGAACGGGTGCGTTTCGCCGTCGCCCTTGATCTGTGTGGCTTCGTAGAGCGGCTCCCACTTCGCGCGGGTCTGGACGTACTCGTCGTCGAGTTTGCGCCCGTCGTACTGCGCGCGCATCGGGAACATGATGCCGTTCGCCAGGTTGCCGTTATGAGCGATCGCGAGGACGTCGCCACCGGTCTTGTCTTCGTACTCCTCGAGCCATTTCCAGAGGTCGCGGGGATTGGTGCTGCCCGTGGGTTCGATGGTGGTGAAGGGCACCATCTGGCCGCCTTTGTCACCATCATCCCGGTAGACCACGACGCGGTGCATGTTGTTGCCCTGCACGAGCGAGGTCCACTCGTAGCCGATGAACGCCGTGAAATTGCCGGGGTCGTTGTATTGTTCCGCGGCAGCCACGGTTTTCGCCCACGCAGACTTGTAGGGCGCGGAGTCTGGCGTGTAAATCAATGCCGGTGGGAACTTGCCCTGCGAAAACAGGCCGATCAGCTCGATCGCGACGCCGACGCCTTCACCGGCCTGGATGCGGTTGTACCAGTCCTTGCCCGTCGGATCGCTGAGTATGTGCGGGGCGCCCGCAATCAGGTCGGGAAAGAAGCCCATGTTGTCGGAGTGGTCGGCGATGACGAGCCAGTCCAGGGGGCGGGACAGGCGCGCCCGAATTCCCGTCGATGTGACGACCTCTTCCCCGCGGGCGAAACGGTAGGCCGCATCCAGGCCCAGGCGGTTGCCGAACGCGCCTGCGTCCATGGAGATGTCCGTGTGCAGATGCGTGTCGCCCCAGAGCGGCATCAGTGCCGTCTGGCGGCCGGCGTACGGCGAGTAGGACTTGCCCGTGTAGGCCGGCGACAATGTCTCTTCGGGGTCGGGCGGCGCCGGAATCTGCGCGAGGGCAGAGTGTGCGAAAAACAGGATCGCAGGAACAAGGAGACTTCTCATTGGCGGACTCCGGAATTCTTGGTGGGGTTTATTCGGTCCAGGATCCATCTTACATGGCAAACCGTGGCGAATTTGTATCAAGGTCGATAAATTATGCAGTCGTGGCCTGTACCTGGGGCCTATGCCGTGCTTCTGCTCTGCCGCATCGAACGGTACGATGCGACGTTCTCACAATAGGCTCCGGTGGCTGCAATGACTCGCATTCCCTTCATCCGTCACGGCGTGTTCCTGCTGTCTGTCTGCATCATGAGCGCCTGTGCGCCGCAGCCCTCCCAGCCCAAGCCGACGGGCGAGGTCAATATCGAGGGCCTGCAGCCGGTCAGTGCCAGGAATTTCGAGGCCGCCTTCGTGCGGCCCGGCGTCAGGTTTGCGGACTACACCGGGCTCATGGTCGGCGAACTCGAACTCGCGTTCCGCACGCCGGATCGCGAGCAGAACCAGTTCGCGCTGGGCGAGGACCAGAAGACGCGGTTCCAGGCGGCGATGGAGACCGCCTTCGGTGCGGAACTGGCGAAACTCGAGTCCGTTGAAATCGTCACCGCGCCCGGTCCCGACGTGCTGGCCCTGCACGTGCGGCTGCAGGACATCGTCGCGAGAGCACCGGGACGCCGGGTGGGGGGTGCCGGTCGAGCCGGCTTCGCGCTGGAAACCGTCGGCGAGATGACGCTGGTCATGGAATTGCGCGACTCGCAATCGGACGAGGTGCTGGTCCGCGTGTTCGACCGCCGGGCCGTCGAAGGTGCGGCGATGGTGAGCGGGGATAGCGTGATATCGACCTGGCAGGGCGTCGAAAGGCTGGTCGGGCGCTGGGCGTCGCGGTCGCGCGAGGGACTCGAGCGGCTGCTGGGCGGCAATTTCTAAAGCGCGCACACTGTTCGATCGAATCCGGCAGGTGCGCTTCTCTACTTACCTGCAACGTGCGAGTGGTGTTCGAATGCTTCGCGGGCCCAGTGTTCGCCTGCGTGGATCAGCTGCCGTGCCTTGTAGACTTCGAGCGTGCGGCAGACGTTGTTGGGGATTTCGATGAGGATGTCAGGCGGGTAGGCGGCGAGGCGATAGCGCGCAATGGTCTGCTGCATCGCGTCAAAGGCCTCGAGCATGACGCCGGTAACGCCGAGCTCTGCCTTCTCTTCCTTTTTCTTCTTCGACTCGAGACCGAGCTTCTCCTGTACCGAGGCGAGAAACTCATCGATGGACTTCCTGTAGCGGTCGATGGAGTTCTCCTTCGGTTTCGGCGGATTCGGGCCGAAGGGTTCGTCCAGGCCAGGCCCCGCGAGGCTCACCGCGATCGTGAACTGGGTGCCGTCGAGGTACGTGGGCGCACCGGGCAGGGGGTTCAACAACCCGCCATCCACGAGCGTCTTGCCGTCGATCTCCTTCGGGGTCATGAGACCCGGTATCGCCATCGATGCACGCATCGCGTCGAACAGGTCGCCCCGGGTGATCCACACTTCCTTGTGGTCGTTGATGTCGGTGGCGACCGCGGCAAACGGCAGCGGCAGGTCCTCGATGGTCTGGTCGCCGACGAGATCGCGCAGCGTATCCGTGAGCATGTCGCCCTTCATGATGCCGTTCCTGGAGAACAGCGAGAAGTCCATGAAGCGCACGACGTCCCATTCGCTCAGGCTGCACACCCACTCCTCGAACTTGTCGAGCTTGCCGGCGCAATAGCAGCCGCCGACCATCGCGCCGACGGAGCAGCCGATGACGGACTTGATCTGGTAGCCGCGTTTTTCGATCTCGCGGATGACGCCGATGTGCGCGAGCCCGCGGGCGCCGCCGCTGCCGAGTACCAGCCGAACGGATTTACTCATTGCTCTCCGGGTTCCAGCCGCCACCGAGGGCCTTGTAAAGCTCGATTATGGCATTGAAGTAGAGGCGCAGTGTCTGCGATTCGGCGAGCTCCGCGCTGAACAGCGAGCGCTCGGTGTCGAGGGCCTCCAGGTAGCTGCTCACGCCGCCGTCATAGCGGGCCCGCGACAAGGTCGCGGCGCTGCGGGCGGCGGTGACCTGGCGCCGGCGTGCTTCGTGCTCGGCCCGGTAGGTCCGCACGGCGACCAGCGCATCCTCGACTTCGCGGAACGCGCGCTGCACGGTTTGCTCGTAGGCGAGCAATGCCTGCTCGGTGCGCGCCACTTCGATCTCGACGCGACTGCTGTTGCGGCCGGCATTGAATACCGGCGCCAGGATGCCGATGCCGGCATTCCAGAAATCGGAGCCGCCGTCGGTCAGCGTCGACAGGTCATCGCTCTCGAAGCCGAGCGCCCCGGTCAGCGACAACGACGGCCAGCGGGCCGCCTGCGCAACGCCGATGCGGGCGGTCTGCGCGGCGAGCTGCGCCTCGGCGGCGAGCACGTCGGGACGGCGCTGCAGCAGCTCGGACGGCAGGCCGGCCGGGATTCCGGGCGGCACGACCTGTTGCTCGAGCGCCAGTCCGCGCGGAATCGTGCCCGGGTTGCGGCCGAGCAGGATGGCGAGCGCGTTCTCGGTCTGGGTGACGGCACGCTCGGCGGCGGCGACCGCGGCGCTCGCCACGGCGAGTTCGATCTCGGCCTGGTTGACGTCCAGTTTCGGCACCGTGCCCTTGTCGAAGCGGGCCCGGATGATGCCGAGGCTGTCGGTGCGGGTGCTCTCGGTGCGCCTTGCGATCTCGAGCTGCGCATCGAGATCGCGCAGCAGCATGTAGGTGCTCGCGACGCTGGCGACCAGGCTGATGGTAATGCTGCGCTGCGCTTCTTCCGTGGCCAGCAGCTGGGCGCGCGCCGCCTCGGTCGAGCGCCGCAACCGCCCGAAAAGGTCCACCTCGAAGAACACGTCCGCGCTCAGCCGGTAATTCTCGACCTTCTCGCTGGCCACACCCGGGATGTTGCCGGGAAACACGTTCTCGCTGCCCTCGGCCTGCGCGCCGCTGGCGGTGATGTCGACGGTGGGGAACTGGTCGGCGCGGGTGACGCCCAGCACGGCGCGCAATTCCTCGACCCGCGCCGCCGCGATGCCGAGATCCTGGTTTTCCTCGAGCGCGACGCGGACCAGCGCCTGCAGCTGCTCGTCCGCGAACAGCTCCCACCATGGGGAGTTCGCGAAACTCTCGCCTTGCTGGACCGGCTGGATATACGTTCCCGGCACGTCGAGTTCCGGCCGTTCGTAATCCGGGCCGAGCGCACAGCCAGCCAGCATCAGCAGCGTTGCAAGCGTCGAACAGTGCCGCCTTGCGATCATGGCGTGGTGACCCCGACAGCCGGCTTGCGCTTGCTGATGTATTTCTCGACGAACACGAACATCGCGGGCACCACGAGCACGCCGATCACGGTGGCGGCCAGCATGCCGCTGAATACCGTCATGCCCATCACCTTGCGCGCCTCGGCGCCGGCGCCGGACGCGACCAGGAGCGGCACGACACCTAGGATGAAGGAGAACGCCGTCATCAGGATCGGCCGGAATCGCGATTTCGCCGCATCCATCGCCGCCTGCACGGCGTCCTTGCCTTTCTGCATTTCCTGGCTGGCGAACTCGACGATCAGGATCGCGTTCTTCGCCGCCATGCCGATGAGCATCACCAGGCCGATCTGCGCGAACACGTTGTTCACGTAGCTCTCGCTGAAGAGCCGCGCGATCCAGAGGCCGCCGATGGCGCCGAACACGGCGATCGGCGTGCCGAGCATCACGCTGAGCGGCAGCGACCAGCTTTCGTACTGCGCCGCGAGAATCAGGAACACGAACACCAGCGCCATGACGAAGACGATGCTGCCGGTGCCCTCGGCCGCCTTTTCCTGGTAGGACATGTTCGCCCACGCGTAGCTCATGTCGGACGGCAGCGTCTGTTCGGCGACCTCCTCGAGTGCGTCCAGCGCCTGCGCCGAGCTGTAGCCTGCGGCGGGCTGGCCCGTGAGTTCGGCGGCGCGGAACAGGTTGAAGCGGTTGGTGAACTCGGCACCCTGGGTGCGCTCGGTGGTCACCAGCGTCGAGAGCGGCACCATCTCGCCGTCCTGGTTGCGCACGTGGAACATGCGTATCCCGTCCTCGCGCGCCCGGTACTCCGGCTCGGCCTGCACGTACACCTTGTACAGGCGGCCGAAGCGATTGAAGTCGTTGACGTAGGCGCCGCCGAGGAACGCGCCGATCGACGTATTGATATCGGACAGCGCGACGCCCATTTTCAGCGCCTTGGGCTTGTCGATGTCGACGTAAACCTGCGGCACGCTCGCGCGGTAGAGCGTGCCGATGTTTTCGATCTCCGGCCGCACCTGCGCCGCGGCGATGAAGTTCTGCGCCTGCTCGGCCAGGTACGCGGGACTGCTGCCGCGGAGGTCCTGCAGCATCATCGTGAACCCGGACCCGGTTCCGAGGCCGGGGATGGCCGGCGGACCGAATGCGAAGACCATGGCCTCGGTGATCCGGGTCGCGAAATTGTAGTTGAGCCGCCGGATGAGGAACTTCGCGTGATCCCGGAGATCCGGCCGTTCGTCCCAGTCACGGAGCTGCAGGAAGATGAACCCGGCGTTGGATTGCGTCGTACCCGTCAGCAGGCTGAAGCCGCTGATGGCGGTATAGCTTTCTATGGCCTCGAATTCGGCCAGTATTTGCTCTGCCTGCGCCATTACCTCCTGCGTGCGCTGCAGCGAGGCGGCATCCGGCAGCTGCAGCGCCGCCATCATGTAGCCCTGGTCTTCCTCGGGCACGAAGCCGGCGGGCACGGCCCGGAACAGCAGCACGAGCGCGACGACCAGCACGGTCAGGAGCACACCGGTGCGCACCAGCCTGCGGGTGAAGAAGCCGGTGAAGACCATGAACCTGCCGGTTGCGGCTTCGAAATTGCGATTGAACGCGCCGAAGAACCGGTGCGAAGCGCCCTTGCCCTCACCGGGGGGCTTCAGCAGCAACGCCGACAGTGCCGGGCTCAGCGTCAGCGCATTGATCGACGAGATCGCGACGGAGATGGCGATGGTGATCGCGAACTGCTGGTACAGCGCGCCCGTGATGCCGCCCATCGTGGCGACCGGGACGAATACCGCGATCAGGGAAAGCGACGTGGCGACGATCGGTGCCGAGACTTCGCGCATGGCTTCGATGGTCGCTTCCTTCGCGGCCATGCCTTTCTCCATCTTCTGCGCCACGGCCTCGACCACGACGATGGCGTCGTCCACGACGATGCCGATGGCGAGCACGAGCCCGAGCAGCGACAAGGTGTTGATGGAGAAACCGAGCAGCGGGAACACGGCGAAGGTGCCGATCAGCGACACCGGCACCGCCAGCGTGGGAATCAGCGTCGCACGGACGTTCTGCAGGAAGAGGAAGACGACGAGGATCACCAGCCCGACGGCCTGGAACAGGGTGACGACGATCTCGCGAATGCCCGCCTTGATGGGACGCGTGGTATCGAGCGAGATCCGGTACTCGACGTCGGCGGGGAAGCGCTTCTCGAGTTCCTCCAGCGTGTCGAAGATCTGCGCGGCGACCTCGAGGCCGTTGGCGTCGGGCAGCTGGTAGACCATCAACGCGGCGGCCGGCGCCGAGTTGAGCCTGGCGGAAACGACATAGTTCTGCGTGCCGAGCTCGATGCGTGCGACGTCCTTGAGGAAGACCTGCGACCCGTCCGGGTTCGAGCGCACGACAACCTCGCCGAACTCCTGCGCCGTGACCAGCCGGCCGGGCGTCTGCACGGTATAGGTGAATTCCGTGCCGGGCGGCGCCGGCGGGCCGCCGATCTGGCCGGCCGGGATCAGCACGTTCTGCTGGCGGATGGCGTTGGTGATGTCCGGCACGGTGAGGCCGAGCTTCGCCAGCTGGTCCGGCCTGATCCAAACGCGCATCGCGTACTCGAAGGCGGAGCCGCCGGCGACCTGCGCCTGCCCGACGCCGCGGATGCGAGCGAGCTCGTCGAGGACGTTGATGGTCGCGTAGTTGGTGAGGAACTGCTCGTCGTAGGTACCGTTCGGCGATATCAGCGAGATGAGGAGCAACGGGAACGACAGCTGTTTCTTGACGGTCACGCCGAGCCGCTTGACCTCCTCGGGCAGCAGCGCCTGCGCCTCCGATACCCGGTTCTGCGTCAACACGTTCGCCATGTCGAGATCGGTCCCGACCTCGAAGGACACCTGCAGCTGCATGGCGCCGCTGCTGGCGTTCGTCGACTTCATGTAGATCATGTTCTCGACGCCATTGACCTTTTGCTCGATCGGCGTGGCGACGGATTCCTCGACGGCGACCGCGTTCGCGCCGGTGTAGTTTGCCGTGACCGAGACCTGCGGCGGCGTGATCTCGGGGTACTGGGCGATGGGCAGCGCCGACATTGCGACGAAACCCACGATCACCGTGATGATCGCGATGACCATGGCCACGATGGGCCGGCGGACGAAAAACTCAGCCACGGATCAACGCGCTCCGGCGGCCGGCGCGTCCTTCGCGACGACCTGCATGCCCGGGCGCATGCGCTGCAGTCCTTCGAGCGCGATGCGTTCGCCGGGTTCGAGCCCGGACTCCACGATCCATTCCTCGTCGACGCGCGGGCCCATCTGCACCTGGCGAATATCGACCGTGCCGTCCTTGCCGACGACAGCCAGCTGGAAGATGCCCTGCGTCTCCATCACCGCGCGCTGCGGTACGGCGAGCGCGGCTTCGCGCTCCTCGAGAATGCCCCGCACGCGCGCGAACTGGCCCGGCAGCACGATGCGCTCGGGGTTGGGGAAGTCCGCCTCCAGCGTCAGCGTTCCGGTGGTCGAATTGATGGCGGCGTCGAAACTGACGACGTGGCCCGAATGTTCGTGGACGGAGCCGTCCGAGAGAATCAGCTGCAGCCCGTTCGCCCGCGGCGCCTCGGTCTCCGTGCCACGCAACCTGCCTGCGAAGTCGCGGCGGAAACGCAGGTATTCGCGCTCGTTGATGGAGAAGCGGACGCGGATGGGGTCGGTTTGCGAGACGACGTTCAACACGACGGGGTTCGGTGAGCGGCCGACGTACTCGCCCACCTTGGCCTGGGTAATCCCGATGAGACCGTCGACCGGCGCCTTGATC
>DATIUU010000148.1:0-5358 GCA_035466635.1 Woeseiaceae bacterium | reverse complement strand
ATCCGCAGTGGCTGATCGACGCGATCCGGCACGACTGGCCGGGCCGCGCGGAGGCGATTCTCGCCGCCAACAATGCGCGCGCGCCGATGTGGCTGCGCGTGGACGCCTCGCGCGCGACGGCAGCGGACTACGTCGAGCGGCTGCGCGGGCAGGGCGTCGCGGCGGACACGTTCGACGCCATCGCGGGCGCGGTCAAACTCGCGGAGCCGGCGCCGGTCCAGGAACTGCCGGGCTTCGCCGAGGGTCTCGTGTCGGTGCAGGACGCTGCCGCGCAACTGGCGGCGCCGTGGCTGTTGCAGGGACGCGGCGGCCGGGTACTCGATGCCTGCGCCGCGCCCGGCGGCAAGAGCGGCCACCTGCTGGAGCTCGGTGGCGCGGACATCGAACTCACCTGCGTGGACCGGGACGCCGGGCGCCTGCGCGCGGTCGAGGACACCCTCGCGCGACTCGGCCGTTGCGCGACGCTTCTGTGCGGCGATGCATCAACGCCACAGGCGTGGTGGGACGGCTCGGCATTCGATGCCATCCTGCTCGATGCACCGTGTTCGGCGACCGGTGTGATCCGGCGCCACCCCGACATCAAGCTGCTGCGCCGCGCGGCCGACATAGCGCCCCTCGCAGGCCTGCAGCGGAGCCTGCTCGACCGTGCCTGGCCGCTGCTCGCGCCCGGCGGGCGGCTGCTGTACGTGACGTGCTCGGTGCTCACCGCCGAAAACGACGCGGTGGTGCGCGCCTTTATCGAGGCAACCGCGGATGCGCGCGAGAATGACGCGTTGCAAAATAACAACATCCGCGATGTAATGCAGCGCAAGCCGTGCGGATTCCAGGTTCTGCCCGGCACCGCGGATATGGACGGTTTCTATTACGCCTGCCTCGAGAAGGCTGGCTGAGCACACATGTCGACACCAGGTATCCATTGGTTGGGCGGGATGCTACGCGGCGCAACAATCGCCGTCGGCACCGTCCTGCTCGCTGGCGTCGCCCTGGCACAGGACCCCGTGGAGCGCGCCGGGTATTTCGAGGTTCGTTCGGCCTCCACCGAGCTCGTGGGCGGCGTGCACATGCTCGACGCGCGGCTGCAACTCGTGCTTTCGAGCGAGGCGCTCAAGGCACTCAACAGCGGCGTGCCGCTCACCATCGAACTGCAGATGCAGGTCATCCGCTCGCGGCGCTACTATCTCGACGCGCTTGACGCCGAGCTCGCGTTCCGTTTCGAACTCGAATACCGGCCGATCAGCCAGCGTTACATCGTCCGCAACCTCAACACCGGCAACCAGGACTCCTTTGCAACGCTGTATTCCGCACTCAACAGTCTCGGGCGGGTGCAGCGACTGCCCGTCATCGACGAAACGCTGCTCGCCCCCGGCCGCGAATACCGGGTAAGGCTGCGAGCGCTGCTGGCCACCGAGCAATACTCGGCGCCGCTGCGGTTGCTTTTCTTCTGGCGCGATGAGTGGCAGCTCAAGAGCGAGTGGTACGAATGGAAGCTCGAACGATAAAGCGCGCCCTCATCGGCCTGCTTGCCGCGGCCGGCGTGCTGCTGTCGCTCGCCGCGCTGTTCCTGCTCAGCGTGACCGCGCAGAATTCGGACGATTTCGATCGGCTGCACAACGTCCTGATCACCTTCAACATCGTGGGCGCGATCCTGCTGCTCGTGCTGCTGATCGGCAACCTGATCCGCCTGCTGCGCGACTACCGCGAGAACGTACCGGGCGCGCGGCTGAAAGCGCGCATCGTCGGCATGTTCGTGGGCCTCGCCGCGCTGCCGCTGTTCGTCGTGTTCTATTTCGCGGTGCAGTACATCAATCGCGGCATCGATTCCTGGTTCGACGTCGATATCGAGGAGGGGCTCGGCAGTGCCATCGAGGTGGTGCAGGCCGTGTTCGAGGTGCAGATGCGCGAGAACCTGTCCGCCACGCGCAAGATCGCCGAGCAGCTGGCCGCGGTCCCCGAGCGCCGCTTCGTTTTCGAACTCAGCAAGCTGCGCCGCGAGGCCGGCGCGAGCGAAATGACGCTGTTCGGCAAGAACGCGCAGATCCTCGCGACCAGTTCCGACCGGTCGACCGCGAGCCTGCCGAGGCCGCCGATCGACGTGCTGGAAATGCTGACGATCGACAGGCCGAATCACGTCAGCCTCGAAGAAAACGAGGACGGCTTCTACGAAATTCGCACGGCGGTGCTCTACCGCGTTCGCGGTCGCCGCGAGCCCGTCGGCATCCTGCAGGCACACTTCCCGACCACCGAGCGCGTCAGCCGGCTGGCAGCCAGCGTGAGCGACGCGCAAACCGGCTACGAACGTCTGGTGTTCCTGCGCGAGGGCCTGAAGGTCACTTTCACCCTGACACTGACGGTCGTGCTGATGCTGTCGCTGCTGGCGGCGATCTACGGTGCGCTGATGCTGTCGCGCCGGCTCGTCGCACCCATCCAGGACCTGGTCGCCGGCACGCGGGCGGTCGCCGCGGGCGACTTCGACACGAGACTGCCGTCGCCGTCCCGCGACGAGATCGGCTTCCTCATCAATTCCTTCAACGACATGACTCAGCGGCTGGCGGCAGCCCGCCGCGAGACGCGCCTGAGCCAGGCGCTGGTCGAGGCGGAGCGCGCCAACCTCGAGGTGATACTCGCGCGCCTGTCCACCGGCGTCGTCGCGATCGACTCAGACCTCCGTGTGCGCACGGCAAACCAGGCGTCCGGGGCCATCCTGAACGTGGACCTCGAGAGCCGCGTCGGCGAGTACCTGCCGGACATCGCGCGCAACGAGCCGCTGCTCGACCAGTTCGTCGACGTGGCGCGCGTGCACCTCGACGCCGGCGAAACCGAGTGGCGCGAACAAATCGTCTTGCGCGGCGAGGTGGGCCGGCGCGTACTGACCTGCGCGTGTACCGCGTTGCCGGGTGAGGGCGACCAGGCGGGCGGTTACGTCGTCGTGTTCGACGACATTACCGGTTTGCTGCAGGCACAGCGCGACGCCGCGTGGGGCGAGGTGGCGCGGCGGCTGGCGCACGAGATCAAGAACCCGCTGACGCCCATCCAGCTGTCGGCCGAGCGGCTGCGCCGCAGGTACCTCGACAAGATGTCGCTGGAAGAGGCGCAGGTCCTCGATCGCGCGACGCACACCATCGTGCAGCAGGTCGAGGCCATGAAAGAGATGGTCAACGCGTTCAGCGATTACGCGCGCGCGCCGGACATGGACATCAACCGCTTCGATCTCGATAAGCTCGTTCACGAGGTGGTCGACCTGTACCGGGCGCAGGAGAGCGACGTCCGGATCGTCGTGACCTCGGACCCGAGCATGCCGCTGCTCGAGGCCGACGAAGGCCGGGTGCGGCAGATACTGCACAACCTGTTGCGCAACGCCCTCGAAGCGCTCGAGCAGACACCCGATCCGCAGATCGACGTGCATGCGAGTGCCGCGGAGTTCGGCGGCATCGAGTTCGCGCAGCTGAAAGTCGAGGACAACGGCCCGGGGTTCGATGCCGGCGACATCAGCCAGGTCTTCGATCCTTACGTGACGACCAAGCCCAAGGGAACCGGGCTCGGGCTTGCCGTTGTGAAGAAACTGGTCGAGGAGCACGTGGGAACGATCCTCGCCGAGAACAGGAAAAACGGGGGTGCGGTCATCAGCATCCGGCTGCCCATCAACGAGGCGGCCCGCGAGGCGATGATCGCGAAGGGAACCAGCCGTAACGAAAAGAGGAGGGAAAGAGCATGAGCAATGCAAAGGTGCTCGTGGTCGATGACGAAGCCGACATTCGGGCGTTGATCCAGGAAATCCTGTCGGAAGAGGGCTACGTCGTGACCGTGGCCGCCAACGCCGAAGAGGCGCGGTCCGCGCGCCGTGATGCCAGCTTCGATCTCATTCTCCTCGATATCTGGATGCCCGATACCGACGGCATCACGCTGTTGCGCGAGTGGTCCGAAGCGGGCGACCTGAAATGCCCGGTCGTGATCATGTCGGGTCACGGCACCGTGGATACGGCCGTGGAAGCAACCCGGCTCGGCGCACACGACTTCGTCGAGAAGCCGTTGTCGCTCGCAAAACTGTTGCGCACGGTCGAAGGCGCGCTGGATACCGCGGGCAGGCAGGCCGCCACGGCGCGCGGCACCCTGCCGCCGCTGCTGGCTCCCGTCGGCCGCAGCCCCCTGATGCAGGCCCTGCGCGACAAGGTCAAGCAGTACGCGCGGCACGATGCCGCGGTGCTCATCAGCGGTGAGCCCGGCACCGGGCGCAGCGCGTTCGCCCGCTACCTGCACGCGCTGAGCGGGCGCGCCGACGGCCCGCTGATCGACGTCACGGCGGCCGCGCTGACCGCCGGGAACGTCGAGGAGAGCCTGCTCGGCAGCGAAGAGGACGGCGAAGTTCACATGGGCGCGTTCGAGAAAGCGAACCAGGGCACACTGCTCATCGACGAGCTGACCGACCTCGATGCAGCGGGACAGCGGATACTGTTCAGCGTGCTCGAGGACGGCAGCTTCACGCGCAAGGGCGGCAGCAGCCCGGTGCGGCTCGATGCGCGGGTCGTCGCAACGGTGCGGCCGGACTACGAGGAAGCGGTGCGCTCCGGCGAATTGCGCGGCGATCTCGTCGCCAACCTCGGCGTCCTGGCACTGCGCGTGCCGCCGCTGCGCGAGTACTCGGAAGACGTACCGGAACTCCTCAATTACTACGTGGACAAGCTGGTCGACTCCGAGGGCGTGGGATTCCGCCGCTTCAGCGTCGCCGCGCAGAACCGCCTGCGCAATTATCCGTGGCCCGACAACGTCCGCGAACTCAAGAACCTCGTCCGGCGCCTGCTGATGTCCGGATCCGACGAGGACATCGCTCTGGACGAGGTCGAAGCGGAAATATCGGCTGCTGCGCCCGACAACGAGCCGCTCGTGAAGCACGACCTGCTGGCGTTGCCGTTGCGCGAGGCACGCGAACATTTCGAGCGCGCCTACCTGCAGCAGCAGCTCTTGCTTTGCGAAGGCAAGGTAGGCCAGCTCGCCAAGCGCGTCGGCATGGAACGCACGCACCTGTACCGCAAGCTGCGCTCGCTCGGCGTCGATTTCAAATCGGTCGGCACGGACGACTGAGATGACGCTGGGCTTCGCCGCGGCGTGCCCGGGTTGCGATCACGCCAGAAGAGCGGGTCGACGGCGCATTCCTCTCCCTCATGGCTCGCGGCGCTACGCGCAGCTGCGCTTTACTTCGGTCGAAGAACGCGCCGTCGACCCGCTATGCGGCGAAGACGACCATCAGTCGTCGAACGTGCGACGCGGGACAGGCGGTCGTTCCGCCGGCGTCACCCGGCCGTCCGCGGGGAAGGTAAGGCCGGGGTTGCCGAAGTCTTCGCTGCTGAGACCGCGGATCATTTT
>DATIUU010000147.1:0-5270 GCA_035466635.1 Woeseiaceae bacterium | reverse complement strand
CATCGTGCCGACCGGCGCGAAGGGCGGATTCTTCTGCAAGCGCATGCCCGAAGGCGATCGCGAGGTCGTCCTCAGGACGGGCATCGCCTGCTACAAGACGTTCATCCGCGGCCTGCTCGATATCACGGACAACGTCGTGGACGGCAGGGTCGTGACGCCCGAGGGCGTCATACGGCGCGACGGCGACGATCCGTATCTCGTCGTCGCCGCCGACAAGGGCACCGCGACGTTTTCGGACATCGCGAACGAGCTGTCGAAGAGCTACGGCTTCTGGCTGGACGATGCCTTTGCGTCGGGCGGATCCGCGGGCTACGACCACAAGAAGATAGGTATCACGGCGCGCGGCGCCTGGGAGGCGGTCAAGCGCCATTTCCGCGAGCAGGGCCTCGACACGCAGTCGGACCCGTTCAGCGTCGTCGGCATCGGCGACATGAGCGGCGACGTGTTCGGCAATGGCTTGCTGCTGTCCCGCAAGATCAGGCTCGTGGCGGCGTTCAATCACCAGCATATTTTCCTGGACCCCGACCCCGACATGGCCGCGAGCTTCAAGGAGCGCCAGCGGCTGTTCAAGTTGCCGCGCTCGGGCTGGACGGACTACGACGATACCGTCATCTCCAAGGGCGGCGGTGTCTTCTCCCGGCAGGCGAAGACGATTCGTCTCAGCAAGGAAGCGCGCGCCATGCTCGAGACCGAGAAGACGTCCATGCAGCCGGACGAACTGATCCGGGCGATCATACGGATGCGCGTCGACCTGTTGTGGAACGGCGGCATCGGCACGTACGTCAAGGCCAGCACCGAAGGTCACGCCGACGTGGGCGACCGCAGCAACGACAATGTGCGCGTCAACGCCAACGAGCTGCGCTGCAAGGTGATAGGGGAAGGCGGCAACCTCGGCCTCACGCAGCGGGCACGCATCGAGTTCAGCCTCAGGGGCGGCCGCGTCAACACCGACTTCATCGACAACTCCGCCGGTGTCGACACCTCCGATCGCGAGGTCAATATCAAGATCCTCCTGAGCGACGTTGCCAAGAAGAAGGGCATGTCGCGCAAGAAGCGTGACGAACTGCTCGCCTCGATGACCGACGACGTGGCGGAGTTCGTGCTGCGGAACAACTACCTGCAGACGCAGGCGCTGAGCATGAGCGAGGTGCGCTCGCTCGAGCGCATCGACGAGATCGGGCGCGTCATTACCGGCCTCGAGCGCAGCGGCCTGCTCGATCGCGACCTCGAGTACCTGCCGGACGACGTTGAAATCGAGGAACGCAAGGCGCGCAAACAGGGTATGACCCGCCCCGAGCTGGCGGTCGTCCTGAGCTACGCCAAGATCGACGTCTACAACGCATTGACCGCACAGCAGGAAACGCTCGCGGACTTCCTCAAGACGCACCCGATGCGCTACTTCCCGGAGGTGCTGCGGCGCCGCTACGCGGAGTTCATCCCCACGCACCGGCTGAGCCCGCAGATTCTCGCGACGCTCATTTCCAACGACATCGTGAACCGCATGGGGCCCGCGTTCGTGAAGCGCGTGCAGCTCGACACGGGAGCCGACGTCATGACGGTCGCGCGCGCCTACACGGTTGCGCGCCAGATCCTGCGCGCGGGCGCACTCAATCGCACGATCGAGGAACTCGACAACGTGATCCCGGCATCGGCGCAGATGTCCATGCTGTTCGAACTCTCCCGCACCCAGCGCCATGCGACCTACTGGCTCATCGAGCATTACGGCGATTACGTGGACATCGACGGCCTGGTGGAGCGGCTCAAGGACGGCATGGCGACCGTTTACGGGCGTACCGCGGGCATCATGTCGGTGGCGGCGCGGGAACGGCACGCGAAAGCGATGGCGAACTACGTCAAGATGGGCGTTCCGGAGAAACTCGCCGACAAGATGGCGGCGCTGCTGCTCACGCGCGCGGCGCTCGACATCACCGATCTCGCCGTGGAGTACAATCGCGACGTAATGGAGTCTGCACGGGTGTACTCACTGTTCAACGACAGGCTGGGCATCTTCGCACTGCACGCCGGCGCGGAGGACGTCAGGGTGCGGGGCCGCTGGCAGGCCATGGCACGAAGCAACCTGCGCGACGAGTTCTTCAGGATCCGTCGCGACATGGCGGCGGATATTCTCAGGAAGCGCAGCAAGAAGAACATCGAACAGCTCGTCGACGAATGGCTGCAGCAGCGCAGCGCGCAGGTCGAGCGCTTCGTCACGATGCTCGACGAGATGAAACTGCGCGGCGCCTTCGACATCGCGACCCTGTCGGTCGCCGCCAAGGAACTGCGCGAGCTGGTGGGCGATTGAGACCACCGCTCGGAACGTACACATTGTCCGGAAGATCGACCTGGATACGGAGAAAAAATGGCTGGCAAGCTGATCCTCTGCCGTCACGGCCAGAGTGACTGGAACCTCAAGAACCTGTTCACAGGCTGGACCGACGTGGACCTGACCGAGCAGGGCATCGAGGAAGCGCGCGCGGCCGGGCATACCGTGGCGGCGCTCGACTACGACATCGATATCGCCTTCACGTCGGTCCTGAAGCGCGCGATCCGCACCCTCTGGCTCATGCTCGACGAGATGGACCGGATGTGGATACCGGTGGTGCGGGACTGGCGCCTCAACGAGCGCCACTACGGCGCGCTGCAGGGTCTCAACAAGGCCGAGACGGCGGCGAAATACGGCGATGACCAGGTGCACATCTGGCGGCGCAGCTACGACGTGCCGCCGCCCGCCCTCGAGGCCGACGACGAGCGGCACCCGGCGCACGATCCGCGCTACCGGGGGATCGCGGACCTGCCGGCCACGGAGTCGCTCGCACTCACGCTAGAGCGCGTGCGGCCGTGCTGGCTGGAAACGATTGCGCCCGAGCTGCGCGCCGGCCGCAACGTGCTCGTCGCCGCGCACGGCAACAGCCTGCGCGCCCTCGTCAAGATGCTCGACGAAATCTCGGACGACGACATCACGGGCTTCAACATCCCCACCGGCATTCCGATGGCATACGACCTCGACGACGACCTGAAGCCGCGCTCGCGCGAATTCCTCGGCGACCCGGAGGCCGTGGCGAAGGCGGCGGCCGCCGTCGCCGCGCAGGGCAAGGCGAAGTAGAACGGCGCGGTCAGACCTGCAGCCGCGGGTCGGAGCGCCGCTGCCGCCGGTCTTCGTCGGCGACCCGGATGAGGCCTTCCTGGGCCGTCGACGCCACCAGTGCGCCGTCCTCGGTGAACAGCTGTCCGCGCGCAAAACCGCGCGCGCCCGCGGCGTTCGGGCTCTCGATGGCGTACAGCAGCCAGCGGTCGGCGCGGCACTCACGATGAAACCAGAGCGCGTGATCGAGGCTCGCCATGATCACGCGGCCGGTAACGAAGTTGAGGCCGTGCGGCAGCACGCTGGAACCGAGCAACTCGTAGTCGGAGACGTAAGCCAGCAGGTTCTGGTGCAGGGCCGGCTCGTCCGGCAGCGCGTCGACCGCGCGGATCCAGCAATGCCTGACCGGCGGCAGGCTGACGGGCTCCGTGAAGCTCATGCGCTCGACGGGGCGGAACTCGAACGGGCGCTGCTCGGTAAGGAAGCGGCGCATTTTCATGGGTACCTTTTCGAGCACCTCCGCGGGCACGTCGAACAGGTCCCTGAGCCCGTCCGGGCCCGGCACGTCGGGCATGTCGGCCTGGTGTTCGAGGCCTTTCTCCGGCTGCTGGAACGACGCCGCCAGGTTGAAAATCGGCCGGCCGTGCTGGATGGCAACCACGCGCCGCGTCGAAAAGCTGCCGCCGTCGCGCGCCCGGTCGACCTCGTAGATGATGGGCTTGGTCACGTCGCCGCGGCGCAGGAAGTATGCGTGCAGCGAATGCGCGACCCGCTCCTCGACGGTGTGCTGCGCGGCCGACAACGCCTGGCCCAGCACCTGCCCGCCGAACACCTGGGCACTGCCGATGTCCCGGCTGTCGCCGCGGAATATGTTGTCTTCGATGCGCTCGAGCTGCAGCAGCGCGATCAGATCCTGGAGGACGGCATGCATCGCGAGACCGTCACGGCCGGTCAATCATCGATGCGGCCGCCGTCGACCGCGACACCGGTACCGCTCACGAAGACCGCATCGTCGCTCGCGAGGAACAGCACGACCTTGGCGACGTCGACCGGCTCGCCGAGCCTTTTCGCGGCCGACGAGGCGATGCAGTAGTCCCTGAGCGCCTTGTCCTTGCGGAACACGTCGCGGCTCTCGGGCGTCATGATCCCGCCGGGCTGCACGTGGTTCGCGGTGATGCCGAAGCCGCCGGTCTCGGCCGCGAGCGCGCGCGATACCGCGGCGAGGTCCCGTTCCGCCCGCTGGCTGGCCGCGTGCGCATCGGCCGCGAACGCGCTGCGCAGGAAACCCATGTTGATAATGCGCCCGGCGGGGCTCTTCTTGAGATACGGCAGCGCCGAACGGGCCATTGCCATGATGAGCTCCGCGCGCAGGCGCAGCAGTTCGTCGAGGCCGCCCCCTTCCCCGGTAATCGGCGTTTGCGGCGTCAGCGGAAAGTCGTTGACGAGGATGTCGAGCGCACCGAGCTTCGCGGCGGCTTGTTCCACCAGCGCCGGGATCCTGTCCGGGTCGTTGAACGAGGTCGCGAGGCCGTGGATACCCCGCACGGCTGCAAAATGCTGCTCGACAGCCGTTTTCGGCCCATCGACGGCGAGCACTTCCGCCCCGTGCTTGACGAGGGTCCTCGCAACCGCCTCGCCGATTCCTCCCGCGGCGCTCGTCACCAGCGCCTTCATTCCGTACAGCCGCAGCGGTTCGGCCATGTTCACTCCTTGCCCAATCGAATACGCCCGGGCGCAGCCAGGCTGCGCTCAGTCAGGTAGGCGATACTCAGCGAATTGCCTGCGCAATTCAATCTTCTTCACTTTTCCGGTCGCCGTGTGCGGCATTTCATCGACGAATACGACGTCGTTGGGTACCCACCAGGTCGCGACCTTGCCGTCGAAATACGCGAGCAGCTCGTCCTTGCCGACCTCCTTGCCTTCCGCCAGGGTAACGACCAGCAACGGACGCTCGGTCCACTTCGGGTGCGCGACACCGATCACCGCCGCTTCCGCGACCGCCGGGTGGCCCATCGCGGTGTTCTCGAGCTCGATCGAGCTGATCCATTCGCCGCCGGACTTGATGACGTCCTTGGTGCGATCGGTAATGGCCACGTAACCCTGCGCGTCGATGGTCGCGACGTCGCCCGTCTCGAACCAGCCGTCGTCGGTGTGGGTGCCGCCACTGCCCTCGAGCTTGAAGTAGTCG
>DATIUU010000146.1:0-7966 GCA_035466635.1 Woeseiaceae bacterium | reverse complement strand
TCGTAATCATCAATTCCAGATAGAAGCCGGAATTAGTCGGCGTTAAAGCGCGATAGTTTGCCTGATGTTGCGGGCAGCGTCATCCACTTTCCAGCGTTCGTTTTTCGGGGGACCTGATAACGAGCGTACCAAAATCAAATGGTTTTCATCTTCATTGTGGAGGAAGTAGCCGGTGAGCGACAACATCGTGCACACCAATGACGGTAGTTTTGACAAAGACGTCTTGCAGTCGGACAAGCCGGTTCTGCTCGACTTCTGGGCGGAATGGTGCGGGCCCTGCAAGATGATCGGGCCGCTGCTGGACGAAGCAGCCACCGAATACGCCGACAGGCTTTCGATCGTAAAGCTGAATATTGACGAGAATCCGAATACGCCCCAGAAATTCGGCATCCGCAGCATACCGACCCTGATGTTATTCAAGGACGGTGCGGTTGCCGCACAGAAACTGGGTGCGATGTCGAGATCTCAATTAACGGAATTCCTGGACAGTAATCTGTGAGAGGGTACTTGGGTAATTCAACGAAGAGCCGGCCAAAACAATCCGGCAGCAAAAGCAAGGGCAGCCCTAACCGGCGCCGCCGTAGCAGGCGTCCGCCACAGTCGGAGTATCCCGACGACGACGGCAGCCTCGAGGTAATTCCGCCCGAGGAACTCGAGCAGAGCAAGGACACGATGAACCTGTCCGAGCTCAAGACGCGTCCTGCAGCGCAACTGGTCGAACTCGGCGAGTCACTCGGTCTCGAGGGCCTGGCGCGTTCACGCAAGCAGGACATCATCTTCTCGATCCTGAAAGCGCACGCAGACCAGGGCGAACACATCTACGGTGAGGGTGTCCTCGAGATACTGCAGGACGGCTTCGGCTTCCTGCGCTCGGCCGACAGCTCGTACCTGGCGGGACCCGACGACATCTATGTCAGCCCCAGCCAGATTCGCCGCTTCGCGCTGCGAACGGGCGACACCGTTTCCGGACTGATCCGCCCACCGAAAGAGGGCGAGCGCTATTTTGCGCTGCTCAAGGTGGGGCAGATCAATTTCGACGCCCCGGAGAACGCCCGCAGCAAGGTGCTGTTCGAAAACCTCACGCCGCTGTTCCCGAAGGAACGCCTCAAGCTGGAGCAGGGCAACGGCAGCACGGAAGACCTGACCGCTCGCATCATCGACATGGTGGCGCCGATCGGCAAGGGCCAGCGCGGCCTCATCGTGTCGCCGCCGAAAGCCGGTAAGACGATGCTGTTGCAGAACATCGCGTCGGCGATCGTCGCGAACGACCCGGAAGTGGACCTCATGGTGCTGCTCATCGACGAGCGTCCCGAGGAAGTGACCGAGATGGAGCGCACCGTGCGCGGCGAAGTCGTGTCGTCGACTTTCGACGAGCCGGCGAGCCGTCACGTCCAGGTTGCCGACATGGTCATCGAGAAGGCCAAGCGGCTCGTCGAGCACAAGCGCGACGTCGTGATCCTGCTCGACTCGATCACGCGACTCGCCCGTGCCTACAACACGGTCGTGCCATCGTCCGGCAAGGTCCTCACGGGCGGTGTCGATGCCAATGCACTGCATCGTCCCAAGCGCTTCTTCGGCGCCGCGCGCAACATCGAGGAAGGCGGCAGCCTGACGATCCTCGCCACGGCCCTGATCGATACCGGCTCCAAGATGGACGAGGTCATCTACGAAGAGTTCAAGGGCACCGGCAACATGGAGATCCACCTGGATCGCCGCATTGCCGAGAAGCGCGTGTTCCCGGCGATCAACATCAACCGGTCCGGTACGCGCAAGGAAGAGCTGCTGACCGACCCGGACGAGTTGCAGAAGATGTGGGTATTGCGCAAGGTGCTGCACCCGATGGACGAGCTCGCGGCGATCGAGTTCCTGCTGAACAAGCTGCAGGACACCAAGACCAACGTGCAGTTCTTCGAGGCGATGAAGCGGTAGCAGCGGTTCTCGAACCGCGACCCGGGGTTGCGGGTCAGCTGCGTTGCAGCCGTTCGACCGTGCCCCGGTTCTGCTCGCGGCGGGCGGGGTCCGGGTCCTCGATCACCGGCAGGGCCGCGATGCGCTCGCAGTAGGGCGCCGGGAAGCCATGCCGGAGGCAGCCCAGCAGCACCATGTCCCGGTACCAGTCGAACGGCTGCAGCAGGTCGTCGATGTGCGTGCGGGACGCGACGTAGGTGAAGCACCGGCCGAACCCGGGAACGCAGACCTCGTCGACCTCGTAGCCCTTGCCGACGCCTTCGATGCCGTCGAGCACGCGCCGGTCGGCCCCATTCACTTCGTAGACTGCGACGTGCAGGCCCTGGCCGCACGCCGAGATGCCGCATTTCGCGGAATCGTCCTGGCCGCGCTTGTGGAATTGCAGCGTGTAGCGGCGCAGGAAGCCGGTGCCGCGCAACGTCGCCGAGCGGATGCGCTCCCGCAGGCGCTGCGGGTGCAGGTTGGAGCCGTAGGCGGCATACAGGGATGTCGGTTGCCTGCGCGTCATTCTCCGATGTCTTCGTTCCAGAGTTCCGGGTTGTCGCGGATGAAATCGGTCATCAATTGTACACACGCGGCGTCGTCGGCAATTTCGAGCGCCACGCCGCGTGCGCGCAGGTGTTCTTCGGGCCCCTGGAACGTGCGGTTCTCGCCGATGACGACCCTCGGGATCTTGTACAGCAATATGGCGCCGCTGCACATGTCGCACGGGGAGAGCGTCGAATACAGCGTGGCACGCGCATAGTCCGCCGCGGTCAGTCGGCCTGCATTCTCGAGGCAGTCCATCTCCGCGTGCAGCACGGCGCTGCCTTTTTGCACACGCTGGTTGTGGCCGCGCCCGACGATCTCCCCGTCGAGCACCAGCACCGAGCCGATCGGGATACCGCCCGCGGCGAGCCCTTTGCGCGCCTCGGCGACGGCCGCATCGAGGTACTTGTCGGTTCGGCCTGCTTCGATCACCGTCTAGCCCCCGTTGCTCGTGCCATCGATGGTCCTGAACACGCTCTTGACGCGGTCGTCACTGCCGAAGCGAATCGCGAAATCCTCGAAGATCACGCAATCGCCGTCCTGGACGGCGGTCACACCGAGCACCGATTCCATGGTCTCGACCACGAGCGCCCGATCGAGCAGGTTGGCGAGGCTCGCCACCAGGCCGAACAGGCGCTCCGAGTCGTCGCGGTATGCATGCAGGGCCTCGATCCAGCGCCGCCTGTCCTCCGCGGACGTCATCGCGTCTGAATTCCCGCGCCGACCGGCCGGGCCGTACTATCGTGAAAGTCCATGACAGAACTGTACCACCTGCGGCCACCGCGGGCCGGCGCCCGTTTCACGGTTTGCCGAGCCGCCAGGTCACGTAGGGCAGCACGGCGATCCAGACGAGGAACAGGGACCAGACCCTGCCGTCGAGAACGTTGTAGTCCGCGAGCAGCCGCGACCAGCTGTGGCCCGCCACGTAGTGGCCGAAGCCGAATTCGAAAGCGACGGTCATCAGGAACCAGCACGCGCCGATGATCCAGGCTTCCTTCGCGGAGCCGATCGGCCAGAAGCGATTCAGGATCCAGACCGTGATGCCGGCCAGCAGGATGCCGGTCACGGTCGACAGCTGGTGCGCTGCGAGTTCCGGCATGTGCGGTCCGTATACGAATTGCCGCAGCGTGCCGTTCATGATCGCGACAACGGCGAGAATCAGCCAGAAAAAGAGGTAGCGTGCAATCAAGGGCCGGTTCCTCCTCCTATCGGTACTCGAGTATCTCGAAGTCGCGCACCTCGACCCGGAACACGGAGTCCGGCGGCGCCGGCTGCGGGTGTACGACGATCGACACGGGAAAGTCGAAATCCTTGTGGTAGTCCACGTCGACGGATTTCTCCTCGCGCACCGATTGCTCGATCAGGTCGAACAGGTCGTCGATCCAGACGGGGCCCGGAGGCGCGGCGATGAACTCGCCCGAGGGGGATTCGATCTCGATGGCGAAAGCCGCGGATTTCCTGCCGTGTTCCTCGATCGCGACGTAGGGTTCGACGTAGGGGCGTTCGCAGTAACAGTCGCGATCGACGACGTAGCGAAAAGAGGCCGGGCGTTCCGCGTTCCAGGCGGACCGTCGTTGCGCGAGCACTGCGAGCGGGTCGCCGTCGTCCGCGGCTCCGTCCGGCGCCGGGACGAAGAAGAAGTAGGCGGCTGAAATGAACAGGATCAACAGCAGCAGGACCAGGGCAAGGAAGGTCGTCAGCTGGTAGATGCCGGCCAGCGGCTTGCGGCGTGTCATGGGGTAGCGGCTGTCCGCGCCGGGCGGAGGGCCCTATTGCGCTTCCCCGGGGAATTCCAGCCAGAAAACGCCGCGCAGGTCGCCGGCCTGGAAGCCCGTGGCCCTGTCCTCGGGGTACAGCTCGGCTATCCGCGCGGCCACCTCGGGAGCCAGTTCCGAACCGTGGCAGGTGAGGCAGAGCGGTTGCGTGACGATCGGCTCGACGTAGCCCCACCGGTTCCCGGCGAGCTCGACCGCGCGAGGCGCAGGGCTCGACGCATCGTCGAGGTACGCCTGAATGATCGGCCCGACCCAGTCCGGGGCCGTGTTGTCGGGATTCCTGAGCTTGTGGCTGCTGCGGCCCATGCGGAGGCCGTCAACGGACAGCGCATCGGCGATACCCGGCGCCTTCACCCGGCAAACCTGGATGGCCGCGGCAGGACCTTCTGCAAGACCGCCTTTCAGCGCCTGCTGCAGGTCCTTCTTGAATGGCAGGAGGAGTTCTGCGCCGCGCGCGAGCTCGGCGTCCTGGGCCTGGGTTGTGGCTGCCGCGAATGCGAGTACGAGAAGAAACGCCCGGCAGCTGCGTGAGATTGTCACGATGGATCAGCCGTGTTCGTTCGAAAGGATGCCCCCAAGTATCTTGTGGGCATGGTGCGAATGCAAGAGCAGCCAGGCCTAGTCTGCAGGGGTGCCGCCGGAGCCCATGTACTTGTCGAAGTGCTCGACGTACTCGTCGAGGTTCTCCTCGAGCATCTTCCTGTACTCCTCCAGGAAGTAATCGAGCGCTTCCTGTTTCACGGCAGCCAGGTCTTCGCCCGATTCCGCGCCGCTCGCGCTCACCCAGGCGTTGAATCGTGCCGTGGCGAACATCATCGAGGCGCTGACCTTGCCGCGGTTGACCTGAGTAGCCTGCTGGTTGGCCACGTCGATGTACTCGTCGGCGCGCTGGAAGAATTCTTTGTCTGTTTCTGCCGTCATTGTCGATGTCTTCGCTAAAGGTCAGTGTCTGACCCGGCCCAGTATCCAGCAGCAACAGCGAAGTCGCAACGGCGTCCGGCTCATTCGTAACCGCTGCTGTCGTCCAGCCATCGCTGCCGCGGCCTACCAGCGATACAGCGGTAGCGCCGTGCCGGTCGCGAAGAACGTGTTCTCAAGCGCCAGTTCGACGTAGCCGTCGGTGCCGGTGAGCGACGCGAAATCCCCGGAGGTGTTGGTGTGCACGGGCAGGGCGAGCAGCGTGCCTGCCGCGTTCGACACCAGCCGGGTCGGCAGGAACAGGGTGAGCTTCGGCCGGAAGGCGACGTCCTGCGCGAGGGCGGCGAACAGCGGGTTACCGGGCGCGGCGCCGGATGCGGCGGCGAGCGCCGGGATCACGTAATGGCGGCAGCACACGAGTGTCGACACCGGGTTGCCCGGCAACGCGAACACGGCCTGCTGCTGCGGGCCGATGCCGAACCACATCGGCCGCCCCGGCCGCTGGCTGATCTTGTGAAACACGACCTCGACGCCGAGCTTCTGCAGCACCTGCGGTACGAAGTCGGCCTTGCCCATCGACACGCCGCCGGAGAGCACGAGCACGTCGGCTTCGTCGAGGTGCCTGGCAATGCGCGCCTCCAGGATCTCGAGATCGTCGACGAGATGATCGCGCTCGCAATCCGTGTAGCCATGCTGGTGCAGCATCGCGAGGACGGCGGGGCCGTTGGACTCGCGGACCTGGTGCGCCTCGATCGGCCCGCCGGGGGCGACCAGCTCGTTGCCCGTCGAGATGACGCGTATCACCGGCAGCCGGCTGACCTCGACCTCGGTGAGGCCCGCAGACGCGATGATCGCGATGTCGGCCGGCGCAATGCGCGTGCCGGGGCGCAGCAACTGCGTGCCCTCGGTGTGGTCTGAGCCGCGGGCATGAATATGCTGTCGCGATGTTGCTTCGTAACCTGCCTCGATTTCGGCCGCGCCGTCGCGCGCGGTGATGCGCTCCACGGGCACGATGCAGTCCGCGCCCCCGGGCAGGCAGGCGCCGGTCATGATCTCGATGCACTGGCCCGCTGCGAGCGTATGCGCGGGATCGCCGGCGTGCTGCCGTGACTGGATCGGGAAGCGGCGCTGCCCTGCGTCGAACTCGGCGAAACGGATCGCGATGCCGTCCATCATGACGCGGTCGAACGGCGGCTGGTCGCGCTCGGCGTGCACCGGCTGGCGCAGTACCCGGCCCACGGCCCGGTCCAGCGCCACGGATTCGCTCTCGAAGGGTGCCATCGCCCGTTTTATGGCATGCGTCGCCTCGACGGTCGTCAGCACGACGAAATCAGCCTCGCTCGCGCGCGATGGCGCGGTGGCCGATATCGCGGCGCAGGTAGACGTCTTCCCAGCAGATCCTGTCGACCGCGTCGTAGGCGCGCTCGGCGGCTTTCGCGACGGTTTCGCCCAGCCCCACGACGCACAGGACCCGGCCGCCGCTGCTGACCACGTCGTCGTCGTCGAGGACCGTGCCCGCGTGGAACACTTTCTGGTCGTCGCCGAAGTCCTCGTCGAGCCCCATGATGCGCTTGCCTTTTTCATAGCTGCCCGGGTAGCCGCCGGCGGCCATCACCACGCCGAGTGCCGCGCGCTCGTCCCACTTCGCCTTGACCTGGTCCAGCCTGTCTTCGAGCGTTGCCTTGCAGATGTCGACCAGGTCGGATCTCAGCCGCATCAGTATCGGCTGTGTTTCCGGGTCGCCCATGCGGCAGTTGAATTCGATGACCTTCGGCGAGCCGTCCGCCATGATCATGAGGCCGGCGTACAGGAAGCCGAGGTAGGGCGCGCCGTCGATGTACATGCCCTTGAGCGTCGGCTCGATCACCTCGTGCATGATGCGCGCCTCGACCTCGGGCGTCACGACGGGTGCGGGTGAGTAGGCACCCATCCCGCCCGTGTTCGGGCCCGTGTCGCCTTCGTCACGCGCCTTGTGGTCCTGCGACGTGGCGAGCGGCAGGATGGTCTCGCCGTCGGTGATGACGATGAAGCTCGCTTCCTCGCCGTCGAGAAATTCCTCGACGACGATGCGCGCTCCCGCGTCGCCGAACTTGTTGCCGGCCAGCATGTCGGTCGCGGCTTGCTCGGCTTCCTGCAGCGTATGCGCCACGATCACGCCCTTGCCGGCCGCCAGGCCGTCGGCCTTGATGACGATGGGCGCGCCCTGCTTGCGGATATAGGCGAGTGCGGGTTCGAGTTCGGAGAAGTTCTTGTAGGCCCCCGTCGGGATGTGGTGCCGCGCGAGGAAATCCTTGGTGAAGGCTTTCGAGCCTTCGAGCCGGGCCGCGCCCGCGCTCGGGCCGAAGCAGGGCAGGCCGGCGTCCTCGAAGCGGTCGACGATGCCAGCCACGAGCGGCGCTTCGGGACCGACGATCGTGAGGCTGACTTTCTCGCGTTGCGCGAGCTCGATCAGCCCGTCGATGTCGTCGGACGACAGCGGCGCGTTACGCACCTTGTTCTCGCGTGCCGTCCCGGCATTCCCGGGCGCGACGATGACCTCGTCCGCGGTCTGCGCGCACTTCCAGGCGAGCGCATGTTCGCGACCGCCTGACCCGATTATCAATACTTTCATCCAGCCCTCTATCGCGGTTCGAGAACCGCTCCTACGGTTGGTGCTCCCTGCAGGAGCGGGACTGGGCCAGCGATCCGATCGCGGTTCGAGAACCGCTCCTACGGTCTATCCGTTCGTCAATGCCGGAAATGGCGCATCCCGGTAAACACCATCGCGAGCCCGTGCT
>DATIUU010000145.1:0-4958 GCA_035466635.1 Woeseiaceae bacterium | reverse complement strand
GACGCGTGCTGTTCCTCGATGGCGCCGAGTTCACCAAAGGAATCCCCTCGATGGTCTGTACCGTCGACGAATTGCACGAGCAGTTCGGCGAGAAGGACAAGGCCGCGGCGCAACGCAAGGTCGAAGCGTTCAAACCGCACTGGGAGTTGTTGCAGAAGCACGCGCCCGGGAGCGCATGAGAGTCTCAGCCTGGGTCGGACCAGAACAAGCCATTGATTACACTGGAATTCGAGCTGAATATCGCCGCTCTCGGGGCGTTAACTGGCCAATTTTGGCCTGCAAACCGACCGTCCTGCCGTTTCGCGATCGGAAAGCGCCCGCAATAAACGCCGCATTCTCGCTGTGAAAAGTGCGGATCAAGGCGTCCGGAAGCGCTTTTTTCGGGCCAAAAAGACTTAAGAAACATTGCCTTGCCGTGGTCCGACCCCGGCAGGTTGTTTGCCTTTCATCAGGGACTGCAGGGCTGCGCGATCCTCGAGCCAGATGCGGCCGCGGCCGAGCTTGAGCGCTCCCATGCGCTCCAGGTCGTGCAGTTTGCGATTGACGACCTCGCGAGCGGTGCCGATTGCGAGTGCCAGGTCATCGTTGGTCATCTCGACCGTCGGCCGCGGCAGTTGCGAGTTGTCGAATTCCTCGAGCAGCAGGTCGACGAGGCGATGATCGACGCTGCGCGTCGTGATATCGCTGATGCGCAGGATGATCTCTTCAAAGCGATCGGCGACCGACTGCTGCACGAACTGGTGGACTGCACTGAAACGGTCCGAAAGGTCGCGCACGCCTGCGCGGTTGAGGAGCACCGCGACGAGGTCCGCCGACGCATCGGCATGCGCCAGGGCAACCGTCCCCGCGAGCACCATGCGCATGTTGATCGGGCAGATCTCGCCGGCACGCACGTTGTAGAGCAGCACGCCACGGCCTGACGAGCCGGATGCGTAGACACGGATCTTGCCGTTGCCGACGAGGCAGATGGCGTCGCAGCGATCGCCGACCCGGAACAGGTGGCCGTCCCTCAGGTCTCTCGGGTCGAAGAGCCGCACGTGCTCGAACATGGCGTTGCGCAACTCCGGAGATCCATTGCGATAAAACGCATACTCCCGAAGTACTCTGTCAACAATGTCTTGCATACCTGCTTGTCGGCTCCCGGGCCTGCCCTGGCGTACCGCGCATGGTAACCAGCGCGGAAGCCGTCAATCTATCACGGAATACCGAAGCAATGGCGCGGCCGATCGCCAGGGCTGCTAAACTGCATTGCATTACCGGACCCGGGGAGGCAGCGATTTGCAACAGGTAGGTGACCTGCTCAACGACAAGGGCAGCGACGTATTCACTATTGCGCCGGATGCGACCGTGGCCGAAGCCGTCGACCTTATGGCAGACCGGTGCGTCGGCTCGCTGCTGGTGATGGTCGACGGGTTGCTGCGCGGCATCGTCACCGAACGCGACTACACGCGCAAAATCGTGGCTGGCGGCCTGTCGAAAGAGGGGAGCCGCGTCGCGGACATCATGACAGCGGACGTTTATACGACCGGTGTCGAACAGAACATTGACGAATGCATGATGCTGATGACGGAGAAACGCATCCGCCACCTGCCCGTCGTCGACGGCGACGAGGTTCTCGGCATTATTTCAATCGGTGATCTCATAAAGGCGATCATATCCGACAACCAGCGTGCGCTCGGCACGCTCGACCGGCCCGCGGACTGACCGCCGAAGCGGTCAACTCAGCCCGAAAAAACGCTCGGCATTGCGGGTCGTGATGCGCGCGACATGCTCCTCGGCCTGGCCGCGCGCCGCGGCCACCACGCGCAGGACTTCGGGCAGGTACATCGGTTCGTTGCGGCGCGTCTGCGGTTTCGGCCGGATCGTGCGCGGCAACAGGTAAGGCGCGTCCGTCTCGATCATTATGCGGTCGTCAGGAATGGCCGCAACGATCTCTTGCAGGTGTGTCCCGCGGCGCTCGTCGCAAATCCAGCCCGTCACACCGATGTACAAGCCCATCGCCAGGTACTCGCGCAGCGACTCGTGCTCGCCGGTGAAGCAGTGCGCGACGGCGCGCGAGAGCTTCGGCAACGCGGGTTCCAGCACCTCGACGAAATCGTCGTGGGCGTCTCGCTGGTGCAGGAACACGGGCAGGCCGGTTTCAGCAGCGATGTCGAGTTGCGAGCGGAACGCGGCCAGTTGCGCGTCACGCGGCGAGAAATTGCGGAAGTAATCGAGACCGCATTCACCGACGGCCACGATGTGGCCTGCGGCGGCGAGCCTGCGGATCAACGCGTCACTCCCGGCCGTATAGTCGGAGGCATGATGCGGATGCACGCCTGCGGTGGACCAGAGCACGCCCGGGTGGTCCCGCGCGAGTCGCGCCGCTTTCTCATTGCTATCGTCGCTGCTGCCGGTGACGACGATTCGGGTGACGCCCGCGGCCGCGGCCCGCCGCAGCACGGCGTCGCGATCGTCGTCGAAACTGTCGTGGGCCAGGTTCGCGCCTATGTCGACCAGTGAGTCCATCGCCTCAGTCCGGGCCCCAGCGGAAAAATCTCGCGCCGAGGGCCAAAAATGCCAGGCTCAAGACTGTCAGCATGATCATGTTCGGTGCAATGTCGGCAAGCGTCGCGCCGTCCAGCATGACTGCCCGCGCCGAATCGAGGACGTGCGTCAGCGGGAAGATCTTCGCGAGCCCCTGCACGGCCGGCCCGGCGCCTTCCAGCGAAAACCAGACGCCGGACAGGATCATCATCGGCCAGGAGATCATGTTCAGCAGACCCCCGGCGAGTTCTTCAGAGGTCACCCTGGCCGCGATCAACAGGCCCAGCGAAACCATGGCAATGCTGCCGACCACCGCGACGAGTAACAGCGTGAGATAACTGCCCTCCATGCGCGTGTCGAGGATGAAGTGCGTGGCGAGATAGACGAACGCGGTGACGACCAGCACGAGCAGCAGCCGTGACGCCACCTGCGCCACGATGAACTCCGCCGGCCGCAACGGTGTCGCGCGCAGGCGTTTCAGGAAGCCGTTCTTGCGGTAGCGCACGACGACGTAGCCGACACCGAACAGGCAGCTGAACATCATGTTCATGCCGAGTATGCCCGGCAGCACCCAGTCCACGTAGCGGATCGGGTCACCGCTGATCTGTGCCTTCTGCAGCCGCCCGCCGCTCGCCGCATCGGCCTGCAGCAGGAGACGTTCGGCGAAGTAACCGCGCGGCGATTCCGGGTTGACCCAGTAGCGCTGCTCGGCGCCGAAACGGACGAGGAGGTCGAGCCGGTGGCGCGCGACCTTGCGAAACCCGTCGGCCTCGTCCGCAACCGGCACGAACTCGATGAAGCGGGTTTCGAGGAACGGGTGGGCGCCGGCATCGATGTCGCTCGCCGCCTGCAGCACGCCCACGGTGTACTGGTTGCGGCCCTCGCCACCGAAGACGAATGCGAGGCCGAACACCAGGATAACCGGCATCAGGATGTTCCAGGCCAGCGTGCCGCGGTCGCGAAGGAATTCGCGGTTGCGGGCGACGAACACGGCCTGGATTCGTTTCAGCATCGCGGGGCCTCGTTCAGGAACGCAGCGAATGGCCGGTCAGGTCGAGGAACAGGTCCTCGAGATTCGGCTGCCGGATCCTGATGCGGTTCAGGTTCGCCACCCGGGGCTTGAGGGCCTCGAGGCTCCTCGAGACGTCCGTGGACAGGATCTCGACGATCCCCTGGTTCTCGTACACGACGTGCTCGATGCCGTCGAGATCCGCGCACAGATCCTCGATCGGCAGCTCGATGACGAGGCCCTCGTAGCGGCTCCTGAGCAGGTCGTCCGGAGCGCCGCTCGCAATGATCCTGCCCGCGTCCATGATCGCGATTTCATCGCACAGGACGTGGGCCTCGTCCATGTAATGCGTGGTGAGGATGATGGTCGTGCCGTTCGCCTGGATGCGCTGCACCAGCGTCCAGAAGTTGCGCCTGGCCTGCGGATCGAGGCCGGTCGTCGGCTCGTCGAGAAACACGAGCCGGGGTTCGTTGACGAGCGCAACGGCGAGAAACAGCCGCTGGCGCTGGCCGCCCGACAGCTTGCGATTGTCCCGGTCCAGGAGGTCGCCGAGCGAGCACTCCTCGATGACCCGGCCCAGGTCGGCGTGCCGGTCGTAGAGCTTCTGGAACATCTCCAGGGTCTCACGTACCGTGAGGAAATCCTGCAGCGCCGTGTTCTGGAACTGGATGCCCGCTTCCTCGCGGAAGCGCCGGCCGGCGGGCTCGCCGAAGTAGTAGACCTCGCCGGCTGTCGCGGGGGTGACGCCCTCGATGATCTCCACCGTCGTCGTCTTGCCCGCGCCGTTCGGTCCCAACAGGCCGAAACAGATGCCTTCGGCGACCTCGAAGCTGACGTCGTTCACGGCGACGACACCGGGATATCGCTTGACGAGATTCCTGGCCTCGAGAGCGGTTGGCATCGGGGGAGCGTCCGGCAAAGTGCGTAAGGTTAGCGGAAGGGTCACACCGCAGCCAGCCCGGCATCCCGCGCGCGTTGCAACCGGATCGCGGCGAACGGCATCTAACGGGTACATCAACAACCACGGACGTAGAAACATGACGAGAATGTTAGGCAGGTATGCGGCCCTGACGGCGCTGGCAACGTTGCTGCTGGTCTTGCCGGCCCACGCCAGCGTGAACAAGAGCATCACGATCGAGGCCGGGGCGACCGCCGACGGCGCGTCGACGGTGAACGGCCGGGTGACGGTCGGTGCCGGCGCCACGGTGACCGGCGAGGTCAGCAGCGTCAACGGCTCGGTGCGGATCGAGGAGGGCGCAACCGTCGCCGACGTGGAAACGGTCAACGGCGGCCTGCGCGTGGCCGACAAGGTCAGGAGTGGCAGCCTCGGCACGGTCAATGGCTCCATCGACATCGCGAGCGACGTCGTGGTCGAGGGCGGGGTGTCCGCGGTCAACGGCCGCATCTCGGTCGGCGGCGGCAG
>DATIUU010000144.1:0-6675 GCA_035466635.1 Woeseiaceae bacterium | reverse complement strand
GTAGTCGTCCACGTGCCGCCTGAAGTCGTCCTGCGCTTCGCGGCCCGACACGAAACGGGAAGGGTCGTCACCGTACGTGTAGGTGGGGTAAATGTTGGCGACGATAAACATCAGCCAGCGCAGGAACGCGCGGCGTTCGCTGCTGCCGGGTGCCGGGACCAGCGAATCGTCGCCGGTGAGTTCCGCCAAATAAAGCGTTATCGCGGCGCTTTCCGTCATGACCGTCCCGTCCGGCATTACGAGGGTCGGTACCTGCGCGATCGGGTTGATTTCGGCCAGCCTCTGGCGCGCCTCGGCAGACCGGAACAGGTCACCGACCTCGTGAAACTCGTAGTCCAGCCCGTACCAGTCGAGCTGTGCCTCGATCAATACGGAGCCCCAGCCGCGTTTGCCGTACAGCGCCATGCCGGACATGGCGTCACCGCGACGCGTAATAGGCGACGACCCGGGGTTCGTTCTCGATGCGGGCCTGGTGCTCGCAGAGATTCGGCGCCAGCCGGTCGACCAGGTCGGTCGGTACGTGATCCATTCGTCCCGAGCGCAGCGCTCGTACCTGGACCCACGTCTTGAGGTCGGCAACGGTCAGGCGGTCATCGGCGAAGTACTTGTCGCCGCCCCGCGCCAGCAGCTGCCCGAGCCCTTTCAGGTATACGGTGAGCCAGCCCGCGACCAGTTTCTCGCGCGCGGCCCGCAGTTCGTCGCCCTGCAGGAACAGTGTCGGTACGATGTAGTGATTCACATCCTCGAGCGCGTCGAGCACCTCGTCGCAGTACAGCGCCTGCCGATCGTCTTCGGGGTACAGCCCCGCCAGCTTGCCGACGTAGCGCGAGATCGCGTTGGATTGCGTGATGGGATTGCCGTCGATTTCGAGCACCGGCAGGGAGTTGAAGCGCAGGCTGTGCCGCATCTTGCCGAATTCCTCGAACGACAGGCGTTCGTCCTCGAACGCGATGCCGGCCGCGTGCAATGCAATACGGATTGGTTCGCCGCGCCCGCCGTCGAAATCGAAGTACGTGAGTTTGTAGGTGGGCATGATTTTGCCTCGTCAGGGGGATTGCGCATCTTACCAGTCAATCCTGCCGGACAGCATCGGGGACGATGCCGGGCCGCTTCCGGCCGCGCTTCGAGAAGCGCTCCTGCAGCAAATCTCCCAACGGCTCGATGCGGTTAGGCCGGTTCTTCCATCTGTGTTAGCTTACCGGCCTCGTGGACAATCCCTGTCCACGGTATTGGGAGAGATACATGAGAAAAACAGCAATAAAGATGATGGCCGTCCTGACATTCGGCTTATCGACAATAATGATGTCCGGCAGTGTGCTTGCCGAGGAATGGCCGCTGAAAGCAGGCGATTACTGGGAAGTGACGGGGATCAAGATCCATGACGGCGGTGGCTACAAGTATTCCCAGTGGCTCGCAACCGAGTGGCGCAAGGATCTCGACTTCGCCAAGTCGAAGGGCTGGATCAAGGACTACATGATCCTCTCCAACGTTCATCCGCGCAGCAGCGAGCCCGACCTCTACCTGGTTCGCGTCATGGAGAGCGTCGTGTCGGCCGCTGAGGGCGAGAAGCGCCAGAAGGAATACATGGCGTGGCAGCAGAAGACTATCGAGAAGATGCAGAGTGAAAGCGGCAACCGGGCGGAGTACCGCACGGTGATGAGCGATTCGCTGTTGCAGGTTCTGACGTTCCGCGACTGATCATCGCGAGGTAACACCGCGACAACAGGCGGACGGTTGGCCCTCTGGCTGGCCGTCCGTTTTTTTTCGGCACTGTCCGCAGCCGTCATTCGTAGTAAAGTCAGCCATGATCGCCGCCGCGCGGGTGGCGGCCACCCGGGAAGAGAGCGGAGAATGGCGCTAACGCTTGCATTCGATGTCTACGGCACGCTGATCGACACGCACGGTGTCGTCGCGAAGCTCCGGGAGACGCTCGGCGAGCGCGCCACGGCGTTCTCCTCGGCCTGGCGCGACAAGCAGCTCGAGTATTCCTTCCGCCGCGGGCTGATGCAGAACTACGAGAACTTCGCGGTCTGCACCCGGGATGCCCTCGACCACACCTGCGCCCGCTTCGGCGTCGAACTCACGCCCGCGCAGAAGCAGGCGCTGCTCGACGTGTACCGCGAACTGCCGGCTTTCGACGACGCAGGGGATGCGCTCGCGGAACTCTCGGCGCGCGGCTGTCGCCTGTACGCGTTCTCGAACGGCAGCGAGGAGGCCGTCGAAACGCTGTTGACGGCCGCCGGCATCCGCGACCGGTTCCTCGGCGTCGTGAGCTGCGACGATCTCAGGTCCTTCAAGCCGAACCCGGCCGTCTACGCCTGGTTCCTGAGGAAAGCGCAGGCCACGGGGAGCGAGGCATGGCTCGTCTCGGGCAACCCGTTTGACGTCATCGGCGCGATCTCCGCGGGCATGCGCGGCGCGTGGGTGCGGCGCTCGGCGGATGCGGTCTTCGACCCCTGGGGCATCGAGCCGACGATCACCGTCACCAGCCTCGCCGAACTCGCGGACAGCATCGGCGTTTGAGAGCGGCCTACTTGCGGTGCGGGTCGGCGCGCACCTGCAGCTGGAATTTCGCCGGTTTCTGGTTCGCCATGTGCTCGTAAGTCGCCCAGCGCATGTCCACGAGTTCCTGCGCGCTCTTCATGAGCTTCTCGGCGACCTCCGGGTGCGTCTTCAGCAGCGTCCGGTAGCGCATCTCGTTGTAGGCGTAATCCTTGAGCGGGATGCTCGGCCGCGGCGAGTCGAGCACGAAGGGCTTCTTGCCGACGTCGCGCAGCGCGGGGTTGAAACGGATCAGCGGCCAGTAACCGCTCTGCGTCGCGAGCTTCTGCTGCTTCAGGCCGTCCGACATGTCGTAGCCGTGCGCGATGCAGTGGCTGTAGGCGAGGATGAGTGCCGGGCCGTTGTACTCCTCGGCCTCGCGCATCGCGAGCAGGGTCTGCTGCGGGTTGGCACCCATCGCCACCTGCGCCACGTACACGTTGCCGTAGGAAACGGCCTGCAGCGCGAGGTCCTTCTTGCCGATGCGCTTGCCGGCGGAGGCGAAGCGCGCCGATGCGCCGAGCGGCGTCGCCTTGGACATCTGGCCGCCCGTGTTCGAATACACCTCGGTGTCCAGCACCAGCACGTTGACGTTGCGGCCGCTCGCGAGCACGTGGTCGAGGCCGCCGGAACCGATGTCGTAGGCCCAGCCGTCGCCGCCGACGAGCCAGATGCTGCGCCGGATCAGGTGATCGACGATCGACAGCAGCGCGGCGGCTTTCTCGTCGCCTTCGTCGTCGCGCAACTGCTGTAGCTTCTCCTTCAGCACCGACACGCGCTGCCGCTGCGCGCGAATCTCGCTGCCGACGCGCTGCCGGCCGTTGACCAGCTGGTCGGCGAGTTCGTCGCCGATCTTCGGCGCGAGCTCGGTGACGAGGCCTTTTGCGATGGCCATGTGGTGGTCGGCGGCGATGCGCATGCCGAGCCCGAATTCCGCGTTGTCCTCGAACAGGGAATTCGACCAGGCCGGCCCGCTGCCTTCCGCGTTCTTCGCCCACGGCGTCGTCGGCAGGTTGCCGCCGTAGATCGACGAGCAGCCGGTGGCATTCGCGACCATGAGGCGCGGCCCGAACAGCTGTGACAGCAACCGCACGTACGGCGTCTCGCCGCAGCCGGCGCAGGCGCCCGCGAACTCGAACAGCGGTTCGAGGAACTGCGAGCCGCGCACGGAGGAGAAGTCCACCTTGGCGCGGTTGGTGAAGGGCAGGGTCTCGAAGAAGCGGATGTTGGCGCGGCCCTCCTCGAGGATCGGCGCCTTGTCCGTCATGTTGATCGCGCGCACGCCGGGTTCGTCCGGGCTCTTCACCGGGCACGCCTCGACGCACAGCTTGCAGCCGGTGCAGTCCTCGAGATAAACCTGCAGCGTGTAGCGCGTCTCGGGGAAGCCGCGTGCGCTGATCGGCGCCGACGGGAAATTCTCCGGCGCGTCCTTCAGTGCGCTCGCGTGGAAGAACTTGGCGCGGATGACGCTGTGCGGGCAGACGAAGCTGCAGTTGCCGCACTGGATGCAGAGGTCCTCGCGCCACAGCGGCACTTCGTCCGAGACGTTGGACTTCTCCCAGCGCGTCGTGCCGCTGGGATAGGTGCCGTCGGCGGGCAGCATGCTGACCGGCAGTTCGTCGCCGTGGCCGCGCATCATCTGCGCGGTGACCTCGCGCACGAAATCGGGCGCGAAGTCCGGCACCACGGCGTCCAGCTCGCGCTCGCTGCGCCGGTCGGTCGGGATCTCGACCTCGTGCAGGTGATCGAGCGCGGCGTCGACCGCCGCGAAGTTCTTCTCGACGACGGCCTGGCCCTTCGCTTTGTAGGTCTTCTCGATCGCGCCCTTGATTTGCCGTACGGCTTCATCGCGCGGCAGCACCCCTGACAGTGCGAAGAAGCACGCCTGCATGACCGTGTTGATGCGCTTGCCCATGCCGGCGTTGCGCGCCACGCGCGAGGCGTCGATGACGTGCAGGTGGATGCCGCGGTCCACGATTGCTGCCTGCACCGGGCGCGGCAGCCGGTCCCAGACCTCGTCGGCGGGATACGGGCTGTTGAGCAGGAACACGGCGCCTTCGCACGCGTTCGCCAGCACCTCGATCTTGTTGACGAGATCGAACTTGTGGCAGGCGATGAAGTTCGCGCTCTGCACCAGGTAGGGCGCATGGATCGGCTCCGGCCCGAAACGCAGGTGCGACACGGTGCGCGAGCCGGACTTCTTGGAGTCGTAGACGAAATAGCCCTGCGCCCAGAGGTCGGTGTTCTCGCCGATGATCTTGATGCTGTTCTTGTTGGCGCCGACGGTGCCGTCCGAGCCCATGCCGTAGAAGATCGCGCGCGTGGCGCTCGTATCCTCGATGTGCATGCCGGCGTCGTAGTCGAGGCTCGTGTGGGTGACGTCGTCGCGGATGCCCACCGTGAAATGCTGCTTCGGCTGCGCCTTCTGCATCTCGGCGATCACCGCCATCACCATCGCCGGCGTGAACTCCTTCGACGACAGGCCGTAGCGGCCGCCGATGACGCGCGGCATCGATGCGCGGGTGCCGCTGCCGACCGCTTCCGCGAGCGCCGTGACGACATCCTGGTAGAGCGGCTCGCCGCTCGCGCCGGATTCCTTGGTGCGGTCGAGCACGGCGATCGTGCGCACGGACTCCGGCAGCGCCGCGAGCAGGTGCTCCGCGGAGAACGGCCGGTACAGCCGCACGTTGACGAGGCCGACGCCTTCGGGATGCAGGGCGTCGATGGTGTGCGTGACGGTGTCGGCGCCGGAGCCCATCAGGATGACGACGCGTTCCGCGTTGGGGTCGCCGTGATAGTCGAACAGCCCGTATTGCCGGCCCGTGATGTCGGCGAAACGCCGCATGGCGCGCTCGACGATCGCCGGTGTGGCGTCGTAGTAGCGGTTGACGGTCTCGCGCGCCTGGAAATACACGTCGGGGTTCTGCGCGGTGCCGCGGATGAACGGGTTGTCGGGGTTGAGCGCGCGGTTGCGATGTTCGTAGATGAGGCGGTCGTCCATCATCGCGCGCATCTGCTCTTCCGACAGCAGCGCGATCTTGCTGACCTCGTGCGAGGTGCGGAAGCCGTCGAAGAAGTGGATGAACGGGATGCGCGCTTCGAGCGTCGCGGCGTGACTGATGAGCGCGAGGTCCTGCGCGGCCTGCACGGACGACGCGGCCAGCAGGCCGAAGCCGGTGGTGCGCGCCGCCATCACGTCCTGGTGGTCGCCGAAGATCGACAGGGCCTGCGCCGCAAGGGAGCGCGACGCCACGTGGAACACGGCCGGCGTCAGTTCGCCGGCGATCTTGTACATGTTCGGGAGCATCAGCATCAGGCCCTGCGATGCCGTGAACGTCGTCGTCAGCGCGCCGGTCTGCAGCGCGCCGTGCGCGGTGCCGGCGGCGCCGCCCTCGCTCTGCATCTCGATGATGTCGGGTACCTGGCCCCAGAGGTTGGGCTTGCCGCCCGCGGACCAGATGTCCGCCAGTTCCGCCATCGTCGACGACGGCGTGATCGGGTAGATGGAGCAGATTTCGCTGACCGCGTAGGCGACGCGGGCGACTGCCTCGTTGCCGTCGAGTGCGCGTAACTCGGTCATAGCGCGGACATCCCGTCGACGTGCTGCTCGTCGATCATCTCGATGGCATGACAGGGGCACTGCTCGAAGCACACCGCGCAGCCCGTGCACAGCGCATAATCGAAGCGGTAACGTCTGCCCGGCCCGAGCTTGATCACCGCGCCCTCGGGGCAGGCGCCGTAACAGCCGTCGCACTCGAAGCAGTTGCCGCAGGACAGGCAGCGCTGCGATTCGAACAGGGCGTCGGTCTCCGAGAGGTTCTGCATGATCTCGTCGAAACTGGCTTGCCGGTTCGCAACGGGCAGGCGTTCCTGTTCGACCTTGGGGGCATGGGTGCGGTACCAGAGATGCAGCCGTTCGTGGCCGATCACCGGGTTGCGCGGGCCGCGCCGGTACGTCTTGCCGCGCAGGTACGCGTCGATGTGCCTGGCCGCATGCTTGCCATGGCCGACCGCGATCGTCACCGAGCGCTCGCTCGGCACCATGTCGCCGCCGGCGAAGATGCCCTCGTGACCGGTCATCATGTTGTCGTCGACGACAACCGTGTGGTCCCATTCGAACGCGATGCCGGGGAC
>DATIUU010000143.1:0-8180 GCA_035466635.1 Woeseiaceae bacterium | reverse complement strand
GCCGAAGATGAAAAACAGGATATTGCCGATGAGGTTCATCATGTCTCCGCTCGCCCGGTTGAGGCTCATGCTACACGAGGCGGCGGGCGGCTGTTGATTCGTCCCGCCGGCCGCCGGCGCGTCGCAAATCACCGGGATGAGAGCCGGTGGGGCAGCGCGGTGGCCGCCAACATCGACAGTCTCCGGGGCGGAGGCTGACGCGTGGCCTGCCAGCGGTTACAGTAGGCGTTACAGGCCGAATCCCGGAGGGGCAGGATGGCGACTGGATCATCGAAGAAGCGCAACACGTCCGATGGCCGCGACTGCGGCGGCGAAGGTGACGAGCTGCGCCCGTATGCCTCGTCGCCCTGTTATTTGCATGAACTCGACCCGTCGTATCGCGATGCCGCGGACGGACATCGCGAACTGCAGCCGCCCCGCATCCGAAACGGCGAGCCGGACCCCCGGCCGCTGCCAGCGGCGGGCGATCGCCCGACGCACGACAAAAAATAGCGCCGCCCTGATCTAGGTCAAGGCGTCCCCGGCCCGGCCGCGCCAACATCTCCTCACTGTTAGCAGGAGATGCGAAATGAACTCCATCAAGAAACTGTGGATCAGCCTGGCCGGACTGCTCCTCGTATCCTTCGGCGTGCTGCTGTTCCTCGGTGGCGAGATTCACCGACAGGCGCCGCCGATGCCCGAAAGCGTCGTCACGACCGACGGCAGTATCGTGTTCACGCGCGCCGACATCGAGCAGGGCCGCCAGGTCTGGCAGTCCATCGGCGGGCACCAGCTCGGTTCGATCTGGGGCCACGGCGGTTACGTCGCCCCGGACTGGACCGCCGACTGGCTGCACCGCGAGGCGGTCGCGACGCTGGACCTCTGGGCGGCGCGGCAAATGCGCGTGTCCGGTTACGCCGAGCTCGAACCCGCCGAGCAGGCGGCGCTCGAGCGGCGCCTGCAGGAACGCATCCGCCGCAACACGTGGAGCCCGGAGCAGGGCACGATCACCATCGATGCCGACCGCGCCCTGGCGATCGCGGCTGTGAGCCGTCACTACGACAGCCTGTTCGGCGACGACCCGGAAACGGGCCACCTGCGCGAAGCGTATGCGATGAAGAACGGCACGGTCGAGGACGCCGGGTACCGCCGCTCGCTGTCGGCCTTCTTCTGGTGGACCGCGTGGGCCGCGGTCACCGAGAGGCCCGGCAAGGACATTACCTACACCAACAACTGGCCCGCGGAAGCGCTGGTCGGCAATACGCCGCCGGCCAGTACCTACCTGTGGACGGTATTCAGCGTGCTGTTCCTGCTCGCCGGTATCGGCCTGCTCGGCTGGTACCACGCGGTCACGGAGGGCAGGAGCGAGAAGGTTGCCAGGCTCCCCGAGTCCGATCCGCTCGCGATGGTCGCCGTGACGCCGTCGATGCGTGCGACGGCCAAGTATTTCTGGGTGGTGATCGCGCTGTTCCTCGTGCAGATCCTGCTCGGCGCGATCACGGCCCACTACCAGGTCGAGGGCCAGCAACTGTATGGCATGGCGTTGAGCGACGTCCTGCCGTACTCGCTTACGCGCACCTGGCACACGCAGCTCGCGGTGCTGTGGATTGCGACGGCATGGCTCGGCACGGGTCTCTATATCGCGCCGGCGATCTCCGGCCACGAGCCGAAGTTCCAGCGCCTGGGCGTGAACGTCCTGTGGGTGTGCCTGCTCGTCATCGTGGTGGGCGCCTTTGCGGGACAGTGGTTCGCCGTCATGCAGAAGCTCGGCCTCGAGCACAATTTCTGGTTCGGTCACCAGGGTTGGGAGTACGTCGACATCGGCCGCTTCTGGCAATGGTTCCTGTTCCTCGGCCTCGGCATCTGGCTGACGCTGGTCGGCCGCGCCCTGTGGCCGGCCATCATGCGCCGCGACGAGTCGCGCCCGATCGTCAGCCTGCTGTTCCTGTCGACGGTCGCGATCGGCCTGTTCTACGGCGCCGGCCTGATGTGGGGCGAGCACACGCATCTCTCGATGGTCGAGTACTGGCGCTGGTGGGTCGTGCACCTCTGGGTCGAAGGTTTCTTCGAGGTGTTCGCCACCGCCGTCATCGCCTTCCTGTTCACGCGTCTCGGCCTGCTGAAGGTGAGCACCGCGACCGTCGCCGTGCTGTTCGCGACGATCGTATTCCTGGCGGGCGGCGTGCTCGGCACGCTGCACCATCTCTACTTCACGGGCACGCCCACGGCGGTTCTGGCCGTCGGCGCATCGTTCTCGGCGCTCGAGGTCGTGCCGCTGGCGTACATCGGCTTCGAGGCCTATCGCACCTACAAGCTCGGGCATGCCACGCCGTGGATGCAGCGTTACCGCTGGCCGATCATGTTCTTCACGGCCGTCGCCTTCTGGAACCTGGTCGGTGCCGGGCTGTTCGGTTTCCTGATCAACCCGCCGCTGCCGCTGTACTTCATGCAGGGGCTCAACCTCACGCCGCTGCACGGCCACACGGCGCTGTTCGGCGTGTACGGTATGCTGGGGATCGGCCTGATGCTGTTCTGCCTGCGCGGCCTGAAACCCGCCGCGGTGTGGAACGAGCGCCTGCTCGGGACGAGCTTCTGGACATTCAACCTCGGTCTCGCCGGCATGGCGCTGATGACGCTGCTGCCGCTGGGTGCGATGCAGCTGGTCGCGGCGATCCGGGAAGGCTACTGGTACGCGCGGTCAGCCGAGTTCATGCAGCAGCCGATCGTGGACCTGCTGGTGTGGATGCGGGTGCCGGGCGACGTCCTCTTCAGTGCCGGCGCATTGTTGCTGGCATGGTTCGTGCTGCGCCTGTGGGTCGGCGCGCGCGAGGAACGCGAGAGGCTCCCCGGCACGGCCGAAACGACGCATAACTAGCAGGAGGATAACGGCAGTACGAAGAGGCGCCCTCGCGTGGTTCGCGGGGGCGCCTTGCCGCCGATCGAATCGATGCTCGAGTTCTACCCCCAGGTCAAGCTGCTTCACGTCGGCGCGGTGTTCGCCAGCGGTTCGCTGTTCCTGCTGCGCGGGCTCGCCGTCCAGGCCGGCGCGCCATGGGGCATGGCGACGCCCGTCCGCTACCTGAGCTACGGCATCGACACACTGCTCCTGACCGCCGCCCTGATGCTGTTGACGATGCTGCCCGCGGCCGTGTTCGCGAACGGCTGGCTGTGGGCGAAGATCGCGCTGCTCGTCGTCTACGTCGGCCTCGGCTCGTTCGCGCTGAAGCGCGGCCGCACGGCGCGGCTGCGGCTCGCCTGCTACGTCGCCGCGCTCGCCGTGTTTGCGTGCATGTATTTCATCGCGCGCAGCCACGATCCGCTCGGGCCGCTGCGCATGATCCAGGCCGGGCTGCAATGAGCCGGGCGGCGGGGCAGCGGCTGGTGCCGTTCGCGTACGGGTTCCGGCCGTTTTTCCTGCTGGCGGGCGCGTTCGCGGTCGTTGCCGTCGTGGCCTGGCTGTGGGTGTACGGCGCCGGGGCGGTTCCGGACGCGCGCATGCCGCCGTCGTTCTGGCACGGCCACGAGATGATCTTCGGATTCATCGCGGCGGCGATTGCGGGCTTTATGCTCACCGCGGTGCCGAGCTGGACGGGGAACCGCGGGTTCTCCGGGGCGCCGCTCGTCGTTGTGACCCTGGCGTGGCTCGCGGGACGCATCGCGTTCGCGCTCGGGGACAGCCTCCCGTTCGCCCTGGTCGCTGCGGCGGAGCTCGCGTTCCTGCCCGGGGTGATGCTGCTCGTTGCGCCGTCGCTCGTCCGGGGCAGCAGCCGGAACACCCCGCTGCTGGGCGTGCTGGCGGCGTTCTGGGCCCTGGACGCGCTGTTCCTGTACGGCATCGCGACGGGCAGGGTGGCGATGAGCGCGGCCGCGCTGCGCGGCGCGCTCGGGCTGGTGCTCGTCCTCATCACCGTCATCGGCGGCCGCATCGTGCCGGCGTTCACGAGGAACGCGCTCGCCCAGGACGGGCGCGACGCGGCGATGCGCTCTTTCCCACTGGTCGAGAAACTGGTCATCCCCGCCATGCTGGCCTACGCGGTGGCGGCCATGCTGCAACCCGCGGGCCCGGTAACGGCCTGGGTTGCACTGCTGGCGGCCGTCTTGCAGGGCTTCCGGTTCTACGGCTGGCAGGGGGTGCGCACGGCATCGCAGCCCATCGTCTGGATTCTTCACCTGGCGTACCTGTGGCTGCCGGTCGGGCTCGCGCTGCATGCCGCGTTCCTCCTCGGCGGCTTCGCCTGGGCCGCCCACTGGCAGCATGCGCTGGGTGCCGGCGCCGCGGGCTCGATGATCCTCGCCGTGATGACGCGCGCCTCGCTCGGCCACACGGGGCGGCCGCTGCGCGCGCATCCCGTCACGGCACTGGCCTACCTGGTGCTGACCGCGGCCGTGCTCATCCGGGTGTTCGGCCCGAGCCTGTTCCCCGCGTCCTACGCCGCCGTCGTGATGATTGCCGGCAGCGCATGGATGGCCGCCTTCCTGCTGTACCTCCTGGTCTACGCACCGATCCTCGTTACGCCGAGAGTGGACGGCAAACCGGGGTAGCTGCGCTCGCCGCGGCTCACCAGGTCCGCTCGAAGATGATGCCGATGATCGGGAACGCCTCGTTCTCCTCGACGACGATCACGCCACGGCGCGGATCGAACTCCTGCGAATTCGAGCCCGGGCCGCCATACACGTTGATGATGTCGACGAACGCGACGAGGTCCACCGGCCCGATCGGGCGCCGGTAATCCACGCGGATGTTGAGCGAGTGGTAGTCGTCGAGACGCAACGCGTTGCGGTCGGTCAGTTCCTTGGAATAACGCAGCGGCTCGCCCGGGCCGAGTACGTCCTCGTTGATGATGAACGCATCCGTCGGCCGCCCGTTCGCCCATTTCCAGCGCGCGCCGACCTTCCAGCGCTCGTCGATCTCCCAGCTGCCGCCGACCGAGAAGAAGTTCGGCCTGTTGAAATTCGCGTCGTACTTGCCGTTGCCGTCGTTGTCGTCGTAGCGCGCGTTGTTGAACGAGTAGGTCGCGTTCGCCGACCAGCCGTTGTCGAAGAAGCGCGACAGCACGACGTCGACGCCGTAGTTGGTTCCCTCGCCGGCATTCGTCACGCGGCCGCTGGTGCGGCCCTCGGCGACCACGAGATCGTCGAGCTGCTGGTAGTAAGGCTCGACGAGCAGGCGCCAGTCGCGGCCGAAGTCGTGCTCGAGTCCGACGCTGAAGTGCGTGACCTGCTCGTTGCCGATAGCGGCGTTGTCCGGGTTCGCTGAGCGCACGAGAAAACGCGGCGACTGGTAGAAGATACCCGCCGTTGCCGATAGCCGTGTGGCCGGCGTGACGCGCCAGTTCGCGGCCAGGCGCGGCGAGACCAGCGACTCGTCCGCGAAACCGTCGCGGTCGAAGCGCAGGCCGGTACGCAGGTCCCAGGCGCCGAACTCGAAGACCTGCTCGGCATAGGCAGCGTAATTCGTTTCCCTGGCCGCGAACGCGGAATCCACGTTCTCCGGCGTCAGCACGATGAAGTCCTGGCCGGGCGGGCGCGGGTCGGTACTGCGGTAGACGAAGCGGATCCAGTCTTCGCGCAGCAGGGTCGAATAATCGATGTCGGTCTGCACCACGCGCAGGCCCACGCTGGCGGGCCCGAAGCGGTTGAGCCAGGCAAGGTCGCTGCGCCAGCCGATCTCGGTTTCCTTCTCGTCGACCGTGACCAGGCGCACGCGGACGGGGACCTGGTCGGCCGGCGTGCCTTCCGGCACGAGGTCGGGATAGGCCTCACCCTCGGCGCTCGCCTTGTCGCTGTCGCGAAAGTAGAAGCGGTTGGTCCACTCGCCGGTGTCGCCGACCAGCCGCCGCCAGGTGAACCCGAGCAGGCCGAGGTCCTGTTCCGAATCGAGCAGCGCGACGTCCTCGAAGTTAGGCGACTCGAGCACGTTATCGATGTCGCGCGTGTAGGTCTCGGGTGCGAGGATCGCGAGCACTTCGAAGCTGTTGCGGTCGTCGACCTCGGTGACCGTCTTCAGGATGAAGTCCGAGAGCTCGGGCTGGCCGATATCCTTCTCGCCGATCATGTCGAAGACACGGCCGAAGTCGAACCTGCGCGCCGTCAGGAACAGCGTGGTGTCGTCATGAAAACCGCTCGGCCCGTCGTAGCCGAGTTCGACGCCCGCGATGTCGACACGCAGGCTGGCGCTCGGCGTCGGGCTGCCGCCGACGACGTCGAGCTGCAGCAGCGAGCCGGAGCGGCCCGACCAGGCGGCGCTCCAGCCGCCCGGCGAAAATTCCGCGCCCTGGATCGAGTTGGGGGCGAATATCGAGAAGCGGCCGCCGCCGCCGATGTCTTCTTCCTCGCCGAGCGTCTGGTCGAAGTGCACCACCTTGTCGAACGGCAGGCCGTCGACGAGGATCAGGTTGTCGCGCGGGCCGCGGCCGCGCACGGAGAAATTGGCGAAGTCACCGGTCGAGATCAGGCCGGGCAGCCCGTCGAGGGCGCGCATGACGTCACTGCCCGCGCCCACGGCACTGCGCAGCTCCTCGCGATTGAGGAAGGTCGAACTCGCGGCACCGTGCGGGTCCGCCTGCACCGCGCGCGCGATCACCACGACCTCGTCGATGCCCTCGTCGAGCGGCAGCAGTTCGAGACGCACCGGGGTCGTGCTGCGCGCAACGACCCGGATGCTCGGCTCGAGTGCCGCGACGAAACCGGGGATCGTGGCGCTCAGCGCGTAAAGACCCGGCTCGAGCGACGTGACCAGGGCGACACCGTCGCCGTCCGTTTTCACCGTGGAGGTCTCGCCGTCTCTCGCGGTGATGACAATCCCGACGCCCTCGAGGGCGCGCCGAGTCTCCGCGTTGACGACGCGGACCTCGATGCCGGTCCCGGCGGCCGCGGCGGGGGATACGGATGCGATGCCGAACGCCAACAGTGCTGCCGCCAGGCAGGCTTTGATCGTGACTTCCATGGTTTCTTCCACCTCTCCGAAGGCGCAGAGATTAACGGACGCCGGCGAATCCCGGGTGACAGGTTCGTAACGGCTTGTAACGAATTGTGTCGCGCTCAGGGCCGCCGCGGCGCAAAGTCTTCGCGCCGTACCCTGCCGTCTGCGATCGTGAGGAAGCTCGCCTCGGGCACTTCCTGCCAGGCGTCGGCAAGGCCGGTGAGCGGTTCCGACACGATCGCGCAGGTTCGCGCCGAGACGCGGTCCGCCTCCGGCGTGACGTCCTGCAGCGCCTCGACGTCCTTGCTGTGAAACAGCGAGCGCGAGCGGCCCAGGCTCGAATAGCGCACGGCGTAGAGTTTGTCGCCGTCGCTGATACCGAGCGACATCTGCAGCGGGTGCTCGATGCCGTGGCGCTCAGCGGTCGCCTCGATGAAACCCGCCATGCGTGCGATCCCGCTAGCGACGTCGCTCGCCATGCCGAAGGTGAGGGCCAGGTAGAACATGACTTCGGAGTCCGTCGTGCCTTCGACCGAGTTGAACAGTTCCGGCGCGATGGCGAACATGAGGTCGCGGCGCAGTCTGGCATAGCCGTCGATGGCGCCGTTGTGCACGAACAGCCAGTTCTGGTGGGCGAACGGGTGGCAGTTGCTGCGCTGCACGGCGCCGTCCGTCGCGGCGCGGATGTGAGCCACGAACAGCGACGCCTTGATCTGCTGCGACAGTCCCCGCAGGTTGCTGTCGTTCCAGGCCGGCCGCACGTCCTTGAAGACGCCGGGAAACCCGCGGTCGTTGTACCAGCCGATGCCGAAGCCGTCGCCGTTGGTCGTCGTTTCGCTGGACTTCGCGCGCAGGCTCTGGTCGATCAGCGAATGCTCGGCCTCGAACAGGGCTTCATGCAGATAGATGGGCGTGCCCGAGTAGGCGATCCAGCGGCACATGGCGTTCTCCCGCAACAATAACGAGAGCCGATGATAACGCGATGGATGCGTACCGGTTTCGCGAGTTGATTCCCCGGAAAAGCGCGGGTTATTCTGGCGCTGCACGCGTGGATCGTATGACTGACAAACTCTGAATGGCACGCCGCTACGGATCCGCGATATTCGCGGCGCTGCTCGTCGGCCTGGTATTCGCCGCGTATCGTGCGGCCCCCGACAATACGTTCCACTTCGACGATTACGCGAACATCGTCGAACAGGCGTCCCTGCACGTCGATGAGCCGCGGCCGCGGGCGCTCATCGAGGCGTCCCTCGAAAGCCGGCACCCGCAGCGTTTCGTC
>DATIUU010000142.1:0-14002 GCA_035466635.1 Woeseiaceae bacterium | reverse complement strand
AGCCGCTCGGCGGCATGGGCGGCCGCTCGATCTTCGTGATCCGCAAGGGCGACAAGAACGCCAACGTCGTGTTCGAGACACTGACCGACTACGGGCGGCAATTCGCCATGGCACAGGACTACATCCCCGAGATCTCGCTGGGCGACAAGCGCATCCTGCTGTTCGACGGCGAGCCCGTGCCCTACGCGCTCGCACGCATCCCGTCCGCGGACGACAATCGCGGCAACCTCGTCATGGGCGCGACCGGCAAGGGCCAGCCGCTGTCCGACCGCGACCGCGAGATCAGTGCCCGGGTGGGGCCCGCGCTGCGCGACGCCGGGGTCGTCTTCGCCGGCATCGACGTGATCGGCGATTACTTGACGGAGGTCAACGTCACGAGCCCGACGGGCATGCGCGAGATCGACGCCCAGTTCGACCTCAATACGGCCGGCCTGATGTTCGACGCGATCGAGCGCCGCCTCGACCGCAAGAGGTGACACAGGTCTCAGGCGCGGCGCCGCCACCGCGGTACCCTGTTTACTGCACCTGCAGGGGCGGTCCTCGCGGCGCGCTCGATTCGCGGGCCGAGGCCCGCTCCTGCAGGTAGCACCAACCGCAGGCGCGGTTCCCGAGGCGCGACCGGTTCGCGAGCCCGGGCCCGCCCCGACAGGAAGAATACCTTCTAAGCGCTTGTTTTTCTGGCAACTATGCACCATCATTCGCGCCAGTACCGTAACCCCGACCTATGGCCGATTTCGCGCTAAAAGCCGACCCGCTCGAGGAGCTGCGACAGCTCGCCGACCCGCCGCCGGACCGTTTGCCGGCCATGCTGTTCCTGGCAGCATTGCTGCACGGCATCCTGATCATCGGCGTCACCTTCAACCCGGCGATGCTCGAGGACTTCACCGACGCCATATCGCTGGAAGTCACCATCGTCGCCGACACTGACCAGGACATCGACCGGCCCGACCGCGCCGAGTACCTGGCCCAGGCGAGCCAGGAGGGTGGCGGCAATACCGCGGAACAGGTGCGGCCGGCGGCACCGGCCGAGAACGCGGCGCCGATCGACAACCCGGGCGACGAGAACGGCGACAGCTTCCTCGAATCGACCGAACACCGGGTCAGCGCCGACCAGCTGCTCGCGACGGCGGCGCAGCAGGAGCAGAGCGTGACCGACGATCCGCGGCTCCAGCCGCAGCCCGACAGTCACTCGGCACTCGCGCTCGAGTCCGGCGCGGAGCAGACGCTGCCGCTGCCCCAGGACGACAGGGCGACGCTGCTGATCCACGACGACGACCCCCGCCAACTCGTCATCAGCGCGGATACCCGGGAATCCGTGGTGGCCGCGTACCTCGACAGCTGGAAGCGCCGCATCGAGTCCGTCGGCGACGAGTATTTCCCGACCCTCGGCAACCTGGACGGCCTGACCGGCAGTCCCACGCTGGAAGTCAGCATCGAGGCCTCCGGGCAGCTCGCCGAGGTCATCATCCGCAAGTCGAGCGGCTCGCGGATACTCGACCAGGCGGCGCTCGACATATTGCGCCGCGCCTCGCCGTTCGACCCCTTCCCCACCGAGATCAGCGCCGAATACGACCGGCTGCGCTTCGCCTACAAGTGGCTGTTCAGCGAGGAGTTCGTGCCGGCAACGGCAAGCGTTGCGCAGCCCTAGGCAGCGCGTTTTCCCGGACCGGTTGTACCGCCCGCCGCGAGAGCGGATACTGCTGCCATGGAGACCACCGAATCGCTGGTCAATCAGCTGCTGATCGCCATGCCGGGCATGGCCGACCCGAACTTCAGCAGTACGGTAACGCTCATCTGCGAACACAACGACGAGGGCGCGCTCGGCATCGTCATCAATCGGCCCCTCAATCTCAGCCTGGCCGGCCTGTTCGAACAGCTGCACGTCGATAATCCCGATCCCGCAGCGCTGGACCATCCCGTGATGATGGGCGGCCCGGTCGGTCCCGAACGCGGCTTCGTGCTGCACGACTCGTCGCACCGCTACGAGAACTCGCTGGCGGTTTCCAGCGAAATCTGCCTCACGCTGTCGCGGGACGTCATCGACGCCATGGCAAGCGGCCGGGGGCCGCAGAAGTCGCTCGTGGCGCTCGGCTACGCGGGATGGGGCGCGGGCCAGCTCGAGGCGGAAATGCTGGCCAACGCCTGGCTCAACGTGTCGGCCACCCGGGAGATCGTTTTCGACCTGCCGTTCGCGGACCGCTGGGCGGCCGCCGCGAGGGCGCTCGGCGTCGACCTGGCGCTGCTGTCACCGGAGGCCGGCCACGCCTGATACCGACTTGGCCGAGACGATCCTGGCATTCGATTACGGGTTGCGGCGTATCGGTGTCGCCGTCGGCCAGGACGTCACGGCGTCCGCCAGTCCCGTGGGCATCGTGGCGAACGGCGCAAACGGCGTCGATCACCAGCGCATACGGGCGCTGATTTCCGAGTGGCGGCCGACGACGCTGGTCGTGGGCATGCCGAGCCATGCCGACGGCTCGCCCGGCACGATGACCGCGGCCGTCGAGGCGTTCGTCGAAGAACTCGGTGAGTACGGCCTCCCCGTCCGCACGGTGGACGAACGCTACACGTCCCTCGAGGCCGCGCGGGTGCTGAAGAGTGCCCGCAAACAGGGGTCCCGGGGCCGTGTCTCGAAACAGGATATCGATGCCGCTGCCGCGGTCTTCATCGCGGAACGGTATCTGGCGTTACGTTAATGTAGAATGCCCGCGCGATGAATGCTGCCGAGCCTGACCAGATCCCGGACGACGACGCCCGACTGCAGTTGAACGACGACGGCAGCCTGCGCCACCTGCTCACACTCAAGGGCCTCGACAGGGCGCTGCTGGTCGCCATCCTCGACGACGCCGAACGCTACCTGACGCCGACCGGCCGCCTCCCCGCGCGCAGCGACGCGCTCGCCGGGCGCACCGTGGCCAACCTGTTCTTCGAGCCGAGCACGCGCACGCGCGCCTCCTTCGACCTCGCGGCCAAGCGCCTCGGCGCCGACGTTCTCAACCTCGACGTCAACACCTCGTCGCGCAAGAAAGGCGAGAGCATCCTCGACACGATCTACACGCTCGAAGCGATGCGCTGCGACATCATGGTCGTGCGCGACGCGAGCGCCGGGGTTCCCGCGTACATCGCGCGGCACGTCAAGGACCACGTGAGCATCCTGAACGCGGGCGAATCCGACGTCTCGCACCCGACGCAGGGCCTGCTCGACCTGTTGACCATCCGGCGCCACAAGGGCCGCTTCGACAACCTGGTGGTGACGATCGTCGGCGACATCCGGCATTCGCGCGTCGCGCGATCGACCGGCTGGGGTCTCAATACGCTCGGCGTGGGCGAACTGCGGCTGGTGTCGCCGCCATCGATGGCGCCGCCGCCCGGTGACATGCCGTTCGCGAAGGTCCATGACAACCTCGACGAAGGGCTGGCCGATGCCGACGTCGTGATGGCACTGCGCATCCAGCGCGAGCGCATCAGCGATCTCGACGGCATACCCGGCACGGCCGAGTATTTCGAAAGCTACGGCGTGAGCCGCGCGCGAATGAAGGCCGCGAAGGCAGATGCCATCGTCATGCACCCGGGACCGATGAACCGCGGCATCGAGATCGAGGGCAGCCTCGCCGACAGCAGGCAGTCGGTGATCACGGAGCAGGTGAGCAACGGCGTGGCCGTGCGCATGGCCGTACTCGAGCGAGTTGCGAAGGCGCTGGAAGGCCGGTGATCACCGCCCTGCAGAAAGACGCGCAGCGCAACCGCGGCACGATCTTCGTCGAGCAGGGCGAAGTGCTCGGTCACGAAGCCTGGCCCGGCGACCAGTACATCCTGCGCATTCGTGCGCCGAAGTGCGCCGCGGCGGCACGGCCCGGGAGCTTCATCCACATCAGCTGTGACGAGGAGCTGCCGATGCGCCGGCCGCTGTCCATCATGCGGGCCGCGGACGACTGGATCGAGGTCCTCTACAAGATCGTCGGCGAAGGCCTGCACCTGCTGGCGCGCAAGCACCGCGGCGACGCGGTTAGCCTGCTCGGGCCGATCGGCCAGCCGTTCGTGCTGCACGAGGAGCGGCCCCGGCCGCTGTTGATCGGCGGCGGCGTCGGCATCCCGCCGATGGTCTGCCTTGCGGACGCGCTCCGCAAGGACCGCGGCGACTGGCGGCCCTTCGCCATCCTCGGCTCGGAGATCCCGTTCCCGTTCGACCTCGAACCCTCGTCGATCGACGTGGCCGGCATCGACGACGCGGTGCGCAGCACCATGCCCCTGCTCGAGCACTGGGGCGTGCCGGCGCGCCTGACCAGCCTGCAGGGCTACGAGGGCTGCCACCGGGGCTACGTCACCGACCTGGCCGACCGCTGGCTGCAGACACTCGTCGCCGCCGAACTCGGGCAGGTCGAGATCTTCGCCTGCGGCCCCACGCCGATGCTCAGGGCGGTCGCGGACCTGGCCACCCGCTACGAATTGCCCTGCCAGGTGTCGCTCGAGGAGTTCATGGCCTGCGCCGTGGGCGGCTGCGCCGGTTGCGCGGTGAGAATCAATACGCCGGAAGGCCCTGCCATGAAGCGCGTTTGCGTGGATGGTCCCGTTTTCGATGCCGCCAGCGTCGCCTGGCAGGACGAGCCCCTGGCGCGGCCCGGCTAACCGCCGAAGTTGACCTTGGCTTCGAGGTCGGCGCGCGAATCGGCGTGCGACATCGCTTCTTCCAGCGTGATCGTGCCTTCCTTGTAGAGCTCCAACAGCGCCGCGTCGAAGTTGCGCATGCCGGCCTCGCCGGAATCCCGGTGCGCCTCCTTGATGGCGGAAATATCGCCTTTCAGGATCAGGTCCTTGATGTGCGGCGTGTTGAGCAGCAGCTCGACGGCCGCGACGCGCTTGCCGTTGCGTGCCCGCACGAGGCGCTGCGACAGGATCGCGCGCAGGTAATGCGCGAGATCCATGAATACCTGCGAGTGCTGGTCCTGCGGAAACAGGTTGATGATGCGGTCGAGCGTCTCGGCCGAGTTGTTGGAGTGTACCGTCGCGAGCACGAGGTGCCCGGTGCCGGCCATGTCCAGGGCGGACTGCATCGACTCGCGGTCGCGGATCTCGCCGATCTGGATCACGTCGGGCGCGGCGCGCACCGCGCTCTTCAGCGCGCGGCCGTAGGACTTGGTGTCGAGGCCCACCTCGCGCTGGTTCACGATCGACTGCTTGTTCGGGTGCAGGAACTCGATCGGATCCTCGATCGTGATGATGTGCGAGGAGGTCTTCTCGTTGCGGTAGTTGATCATCGCGGCGAGCGTCGTCGATTTGCCCGCGCCGGTCGCGCCAACCATCAGGATCAGCCCGCGCCGCAGCATGGTGAGCTCCTTGAGCTGCTCGGGCATGCCGAGTTCGTCGAGGTTCGGCAGTTCGTTCGTGATGTAGCGCAACACCATGGAGATGTTGCCGCGCTGGTGGAATACGTTGACGCGGAAACGGCCGAGGCCCGGTTCGGAAATCGCGAAGTCGATCTCGAGCTCCTTGTAGAAGTGCTCGAGCTGCTCGTCGTTCATCAGCTCGATCGCCGCCTGCTTGACCATCTTGGGCGTCATCTCGAGCTTGTTGACGGGCATGATCTTGCCCTCGATCTTGATCTTGGCCGGCGAATACGGCGCGAAGAAAAGGTCGGACGCCTTCTTCTCCACCATGAGCTTGAACAGCGGCTTGACGTTCATATGGATGCGTACCCGTGTGCGCGGCTCAGAACGTCCGAGCCGTATCCTCTTCCATGATGCGGAGGCTCTCGGAATGCTGGTCCGCGATCGTCGAGTCGCGCTTGCTCTCGAGCTTGATTCTCAGGCGCAGCTCGTTCTTCGAATCCGAGTTGCGCATGGCTTCCTCGTAGGAGATCGTGGCCTCCTCGTAGAGATCGAACAGCGCCTGGTCGAAGGTCTGCATGCCGAGGCGAGTCGATTTCGCCATGATGTCCTTGATCTGGCCGACCTCGCCCTTGAAGATGAGGTCCGCGATCAGCGGCGTGTTCAGCATGATCTCCATCGCGGCGATACGGCCGATGCCGCCCTCGCGCGGTATCAGGCGCTGCGAGATGAAGCCGCGGGTATTCAGCGACAGGTCCATGAGCAGCTGCTGGCGCCGCTCCTCGGGGAAGAAGTTGATGATGCGGTCCAAAGCCTGGTTCGCGCTGTTCGCATGCAGGGTCGCAAGGCACAGGTGGCCCGTCTCGGCAAACTGGATGGCGTACTCCATCGTCTCGCGGTCGCGGATTTCGCCGATCAGGATGACGTCCGGCGCCTGGCGCAGCGTGTTCTTGAGCGCGTTGTGCCAGGACTCCGTGTCGATCCCGACCTCGCGCTGCGTAATCACGCAGCCCTTGTGGGGATGCACGTACTCGATCGGGTCCTCGATGGAAACGATGTGGCCGCGCGAATTCTCGTTGCGGTGGCCGATCATGGCGGCGAGTGTCGTCGACTTACCCGAGCCGGTGCCGCCGACCACGATGACGACGCCGCGCTTGTTCATGACGACGTCTTTCAGGATGGGCGGCAACTCGAGTTCCTCGAGCGTCGGGATTTCCGTCGTGATCGTGCGCAACACGGCGCCCACGTAACCCTGCTGGATGAATGCGCTGACGCGGAAGCGGCCGATGCCCTGCGGCGCGATCGCGAAATTACACTCCTTGGTGGAATCGAACTCCTTGATCTGCTTGTCGTTCATGATGGAACGCACCATCATGGCGGACTGGTCCGCGGACAACGGCGTATCGGTCGCCTTGTGGATCGTGCCATCGACCTTGATCGCCGGCGGGAAACCGCGCGTGATGAACAGGTCCGAGCCGTTGCGCTCCACCATCTTGCGCAACAGGTTCTGTGTAAGGCGTACGGCTTGCTCGCGTTCCATCTGCCAATCTCCTTTCCAGGCCGGCAGGCTGCCTAGAAGTTGTCCTTGTTGACCGCGCGGAATCGCGCCTCTTCCTTGTTGATCAGGCCCTTCTTCAGGAGCTCGCCGAGGTTCTGGTCCAGCGTCTGCATGCCGGAACCCTGGCCGGTCTGGATGGCCGAGTACATCTGCGCGATCTTGCCCTCGCGGATGAGGTTGCGGATGGCCGGCGTGCCGATCATGATCTCGTGGGCCGCGATGCGTCCCCCACCGACTTTCTTGAGCAGGGTCTGCGAGATGACGGCCCGCAGCGATTCGGAAAGCATCGCGCGGACCATCTCCTTCTCGGCCGCGGGAAACACGTCGACGATACGGTCGATCGTTTTCGCGGCGGAACTGGTGTGCAACGTGCCGAAGACCAGGTGGCCGGTTTCCGCGGCGGTAAGCGCCAGGCGGATGGTCTCGAGGTCACGCAGCTCGCCAACCAGGATGACGTCGGGGTCTTCGCGCAGCGCCGAGCGCAGCGCCTCGTTGAAGCCGAGCGTATCGCGGTGGACTTCGCGCTGGTTGATCAGCGATTTCTTCGATTCGTGCACGAACTCGATCGGGTCCTCGATCGTGAGGATGTGATCGGGCTTGTTCTCGTTGATGTAATCCACCATCGCCGCGAGCGTCGTCGACTTGCCCGAACCGGTAGGGCCGGTTACGAGCACGATGCCGCGCGGGTGCATCGAAACATCCTTGAAAATACCCGGCGCTCCCAGGTCGTCGAGCGACAGGATCTCGGAGGGAATGATGCGGAATACGGCGGCCGAACCGCGGTTCTGGTTGTAGGCGTTGACCCGGAAACGCGCGAGCTTGGGAATCTCGAACGAGAAGTCCGTCTCGAGGAATTCCTCGTAGTCCTTGCGCTGCTTGTCATTCATGATGTCGTACACCATGCTATTGACGTCTTTGTGGGTCAGCGCCGGCATGTTGATGCGCTTGATGTCACCGTCAACGCGGATCATCGGCGGCACACCACCGGAGAGGTGCAGGTCTGACGCGTTGTTCTTCACCGTGAACGACAATAGCTGGGCAACGTCGACGGCCATATTTTTCCCTCATTGTGGACTGCCGGACTTACCATAACCCGGCGAATATTGAGCCTAGTATAGCGAAGCACCGGGACCAAAACGTGATTGGAGTCACGGAAAACTTGGCGATTATCCGCGATTTGCTGGCCGCAGCCGCGGTGGAGGCCGGGCGCAGTCCCGGGGACGTCCACCTGCTTGCGGTCAGCAAAAAACAGCCGCTCGAAAAGATCATCGCGGCGGCCGATGCCGGACAACGGGATTTTGGCGAAAACCTCGTGCGGGAAGGCATCGAGAAGGTCACAAAACTGGCAGAAAGAGGGCTCTGCTGGCATTTCATCGGCCACCTGCAGTCCAACAAGACCCGGGTCGTCGCCGAGCACTTCGACTGGGTCCACTCCGTCGACAAGCTGAAGACCGCGAGGCGCCTGTCGGAGCAGCGCCCCGAATCGATGGGCGACCTGAACGTCTGCATCCAGGTCAACATCGACGAAGAGGCGTCGAAGACGGGCGTGGCGCCGGCGGCGGTCGGGGACCTGGCGCGCGCCGTTGCCCTGTTACCGCGGCTCAGGTTGCGAGGCCTCATGTGCCTGCCCGCAATCCGCCCAACCTTCGAGGAACAGCGGCTGCCGTTCGCGCGCACCCGCGAACTCGCGGCGGCGCTCGTGCGCGACGGCCTGGTCCTGGATACGCTGTCGATGGGCATGAGCGACGACTTTCGCGCGGCGATCATGGAGGGTGCGACCATCGTCCGCATCGGCACCGCCGTGTTCGGCGCGCGGGACACCTGAACGGCTTCGAACGGGAGTGACAATGAGCAACGATTTCATAGGATTCATCGGCGGCGGCAATATGACGCGCGCCATAGCGGCGGGCCTCGTCGAGGGCAAGTACCCGGCGGAGGACCTCCTCATCGCGGAACCCGCGATCGAGCAGCGGGCGGCGCTGGCCCGGGACCTGCCTGGCGTGGTCATCGAGGAGTCGAACGACGACGTCGCGCGGCGCGCGGGCACCGTCGTGCTGGCCGTGAAGCCGCAGGTCATGCGGCACGTCTGCGAGGGGATCGCCGCAACGGTGCAGAAGGCGCGGCCGTTGATCGTGTCCGTTGCAGCGGGTATCCGCTCGGTCGACATCGACAACTGGCTCGGCGGCGGTCTCGCCATCGTGCGCGTCATGCCCAACCAGCCGGCGCTGCTCAGGCTCGGCGCAAGCGGCTTGTTCGCGAATGAACGCACCACCGAGGAACAGAAGAAGCGCGCGACCGGCATCCTGTCAGCGGTCGGCCAGGTCGTCGCCGTGGACAGCGATGCCGACATCGATTCGGTGACGGCGATCTCCGGAACCGGCCCGGCGTATTTCTACCTGCTCATCGACATGATGATCAAATCGGCGCAGAAGTTCGGGCTCGATCCACAGGCGGCGCGCATACTGACGATAGAGACCGCCAAGGGCGCCGCGGCTATCGCGGATGCGGAAGACGAGACGATGCAGTCGCTGATCAACCGGGTGCGATCACCCGGCGGCACGACGACGGCGGCGTTCGAGAGCCTCGAAGCCGACCACGTTCGTGATATCTTTGCGCGAGCATTCGAGGCCGCGCGCGATCGCGCGGTCGCACTTGCGGACGAAGCAAACAAGGACTGAATGATGGCGGGCGGAGCTGTAGACGCGATTGTATTCATTGTCGATGCGCTGGCGCGACTGTACCTCCTCGTCCTGCTGCTGCGCCTCTTCCTGCCGCTCGTGCGCGCGGATTTTCACAACCCGCTGGCGCAGGCGATACTCAAGCTGACGTCGCCGCTCGTCGTGCCCGTGCGCCGCATCCTGCCGCCGGTCGGGCGTATCGACACGGCCACGGTGGTAGTCGCTTTCGGCGTGCAGTACCTCGCCGTGTTCGTCATCGCGTTGCTGCAGGGCATACGGCCCACGATCGTCTCGCTGCTGCTGAGCTCGGCCGTCAGCCTGGTGCTGCTCACGTTCAACCTGTTCTTCTGGCTGATTATCATCCGCATCATCATCAGCTGGGTCAGCGCCGGCGGCTACAACCCCGGGGTGGCGATGGTGTACTCGCTCACCGAACCGCTGCTGCGGCCGTTCCGGCGCCTTATACCGCCGATCGGCGGTTTCGACATCTCGCCGATATTCGCCCTGATCGCGCTGGGCGCGCTGGTAAGGCTGTTCATGGGGCTCCTGTAACGGCTTCGTAATGGCGGCGACGGAACCCTGCGTGCGGCGCGTTGGCGATGAACTCGCCCTCGCCGTCCGCGTGCAGCCGCGCGCGGGCAGTAACGAGGTCCTCGAGGTTCGTAACGGCCGCTTGCTGATACGAACCACCGCCGCACCCGCGGACGGCAAGGCGAACAAGGCGGTCATCCGCTTGCTGGCGTCGTATCTCGGTATCGCGCCGTCGCGCATCCGCGTGACCCGGGGACAGACGCAGCGAAATAAAACGCTGTGTATCTCCGGTCCCGTTGAATGGCCCCGCGCGATCGCTCACGAGCTCGAGGCAAATGGTTTATAGTGACGGCCTGATCGGGAGGTCAATAATATGCTGAACGAGAAGATACTCATCGCATTGTCGCTGTCCGTATTCATCGCCGCCTGCGGGGGCGGCGGCGAAGCTCCGAAAGTGCCGACTGCCGAGCCTGCCGGCGAATCCATGAAGGACATCGGCGACCACGCCGTGCATTTCAATGCGCAGTTGACCGACGAGTTGTCGCCGGAGATCGCGAGTGCTTACAACATCGTGCGCAGCAAGAATCGGGCGATGCTGACCATATCCGTCGTGCGCGATGCCGATAACGCCTCGGTACCGGCCAGGGTAACGGTCAAGACCGTCAACCTCACCGGTCAGCTCAAGAACATCGCGATGCGCCCGATCGAAGAACAGGATGCCGTCTACTATGTCGGCGAGACGCCCGTAGCCAACCGGGAAACGTTGATTTTCGACATCACGGTTATGCCCGAAGGTGCAGCCGGATCGTCGGAAGTACGCTTCAAGCGCGAGTTCTATACCGACTGATTCACCGGTACTTCTGCGTCCGAAGTGGGGTTTTTCCGGGAAAAACTGCACCTTGAAGAGTTGTTTCCTTGCCGGGATTCAGCTATCGTCGCGCTGCTTTTACCGCGGGCACCGCCCGTTTTTTTCGTTTCAGGGAGTTAGTTTTTCATGGCAGCAAATACGAAGAAGCCACCTACCAAGTCGGAAATCTATGCGAAGATCGTCGAAGACACGGGGTTGACCCGCAAGGACGTCGCTGCGGTATTCGATTCGCTCAACGCACAGATCAAGAAGAACCTTGGCGGTCGTGGCGCCGCTGGTTTGTTCACTGTACCCGGCCTGATGAAGATGCGCGTGGTGAAGAAGCCCGCCAGGAAGGCGCGTAAAGGCGTTAATCCTTTCACGGGTGAAGAGATGATGTTTAAAGCCAAGCCGGCCACCAAGGTCGTCAAGGTGACGGCGCTCAAGGGCCTCAAAGACATGGTCTGAGCGTTCGCAAACGCTTTGCGCACGAAAAAGCCGGGCTCTGTCCCGGCTTTTTTTGTTTGTCGCGCTTCGAGAAGCGCTCCTGCGGCACCAGGCGTCCCGGCGATCGAATCGGGCGGTTGGAGCGCTTCTCGAGGCGCGCTGCTACAGGTTCGACTGCACGAACTCCATCACGGCATCGCGCAATTCCACGAGCCGGCCGTGGAAGAAATGTTCGGCACCCGGCATCACGAGCAGCTCGGGCCCCGGCTCGAGCCCGTTCACCCACTCGATGGTTTCCTGCACGTCGACGAGCTCGTCCTCGTCACCCTGGACGACGAGGAACGGGCATTGCGGCATGCTGACGACGCCGCGCGCGAAGCGGTAGATGGCCGGCGCGACAGCGACGACGCCGTCCGCGCGCGCCGGTTCCGCGGCGCGTACCGCGATGGCCGCGCCGAACGAAAAGCCGGCGATCCACAGCGGATCCCCGCCGCCGCCGGCACGTAGCCATTCGGCCGCCGCCAGCGCGTCGTCGAGTTCCCCGATGCCCTCGTCGTAGCTGCCCTCGCTCGCCTCGGTGCCGCGGAAGTTGAAGCGCAGCGTGCGAAAACCCAGCCGCACGAAAGCGCGCGCCAGGGTATGCGCAACCTTGTTGTGCATCGTTCCGCCGTGCTGCGGATGCGGATGACAGACGACCGCACAGCCTCTGACGAAGCCGTCCTGCGGCTCGTCGAGGATCGATTCGAGGCGGCCCGCCGGGCCGTCGATGAACAGTTTTTCGCTGACAGGTGCTGTTGCCACCGGGTTCGCCTGCTGTCTCTTCCGCCCGCAAAGGTAACGCCTGGTTCGCACCGCGCAAGCCGCAACCGGCACCGCGGCCCTCCGTGCTGCTGGCTTGTAACGTCGTTATTGCTGTAAAATTATGGGCTTATGGGGCATATCAGCGACCCGCAGAGCATCGCCTGCGGCGCAAGCAGGACCTCCGATGAACAAGTACATGGACCTCGAGTCGCGCTATTGCGCGCACAACTATCACCCCTTGCCGGTGGTGCTCACGCACGGCGAGGGCGTTTACGTATGGGATGACGCCGGTAACAAGTACCTCGACATGATGAGTGCGTACTCGGCGGTCAGTCACGGTCACGCCAATCCGCGCATCGTCAAGGTCGTGCGCGACCAGGTCGGCACGCTCAATATCGTCTCCCGCGCCTTCTACACCGACAAGCTCGGCCCGTTCCTCGCGAAAGCCTGCGAATTGACCGGGCAGGACATGGCGTTGCCGATGAACACGGGCGCCGAAGCCGTCGAGACGGCCATCAAGGCAGCCCGTAAATGGGCCTACACCGTCAAGGGCGTCGCGGACGACAAGGCCGAGATCATCGCCTGCAGCGGCAATTTCCACGGCCGCACCACCACAATCATCGCGATGTCCGACGAGCCCCGGTACCGCGCCGGCTTCGGGCCGTTTGCGCCGGGCTTCAAGATCGTCGAGTACGGCAACATCGACGCACTCGAGGCCGCGATCAACGAGAACACGGCGGCGTTCCTGGTCGAACCGATCCAGGGTGAGGGCGGCATCATCGTGCCGCCGCCCGGTTACCTGAAAGCGGCGCAGGCGTTGTGCCGCAAGCACAACGTGCTGCTCATCGCCGACGAGATCCAGACCGGCCTGGGCCGGACCGGGAAATTGCTCGCCTGCGAACACGAGGACGTGGTACCGGACGGGCTGATCCTCGGCAAGGCACTCGGCGGCGGCATTTTCCCGGTGTCCATGTTCCTCGCCCGCAAGGAAGTGATGAACGTGTTCAAGCCCGGCGATCACGGCAGTACCTTCGGCGGCAACCCGCTGGGCGCGGCCATCGGCCTTGAGGCGCTGAACGCGCTCGTCGAGGATCGTCTGCCGGAGCGCAGTGCGGAACTCGGTGCCTACCTGATCGCGGAACTGCGGAAGATCGACAGCCCGCTGATCCGCGCGGTCCGCGGCCGCGGCCTGTTCGTCGGCCTTGAAATCGAGCCGTCGCTGGGCGGTGCCCGGGCGGTCTGCCTGGCATTGATGAAACGCGGGCTGCTGAGCAAGGAGACCCACGAAACGGTCGTGCGTCTGGCGCCGCCCCTCGTGATCGAAAAGCGGGATATCGACTGGGCCCTGCAGCAGATACGTGAAGTGCTCGCCGAAATGGACCGCGTGCGACTGGCCTCGTAAGGATCGACTACACGGATCGAAACATGCCCGAAATTACCGCCGCTCTCATCGCATTCATCGCAGGGTCCGTTGCAGTCGGAGCGGTAATCGGTTGGGTCACCCGGGCGCGGCGCTGCGCGCAGGAAAAGATCACGGTCAACGAAGGCTGGCAACGGCAGATCGAGGCACAGCGCGCGGAGCACGGGCGCCTGGTGTCGCAGAACCGCACGCTCATGGAGCAGATCAGCCAGTTGCAGGCGTCGGGGAAGGACGCGACCAACCGGGCTCGCGAACTGTCCGATGCGCTCAAGGAGGCTTTCGAGCGCCGCGACCAGCTGCAGCGGCAACTCAAGGAAATCCGCTCGAGCCTCGAGCGCACCGTGCGGCAGCGTGACGAGCTGCAGTCCGAGGTGCACTCGAGCGAGCAGCGGGACG
>DATIUU010000141.1:0-4613 GCA_035466635.1 Woeseiaceae bacterium | reverse complement strand
TCGCTGATCATCTCCGGCAACGGCGACGTGATCGAGCCCGAGGACGACCTCATGGCCATTGGTTCCGGCGGCGCGTACGCGCAGGCCGCGGCGAAGGCGCTGCTGGAGAACACGGACATGGGTGCCCGCGAGATCGTCGAGAAGGCGCTCGAGATCGCGGCCGACATCTGCGTCTACACCAACCGCAACGTCGTCGTGGAGGAGCTGGGCTGATGTCGCAGATGACCCCCCGCGAAATCGTCCAGGAACTGGACAAGCACATCGTCGGCCAGGACGAGGCCAAGCGCGCCGTCGCCATTGCGCTCAGGAACCGCTGGCGCCGCGTGCAGGTCGACGAACCGCTGCGCAGCGAGATCACGCCCAAGAACATCCTGATGATCGGCCCGACGGGCGTCGGCAAGACCGAGATCTCGCGGCGGCTGGCGCGCCTCGCGAAGGCGCCGTTCGTCAAGGTGGAAGCCACCAAGTTCACCGAGGTCGGCTACGTCGGCCGCGAGGTCGACAGTATCATCCGCGACCTGATGGACGTCGCCATCAAGTTGATCCGGGAAGAAGCCATGGGCCGGGTCCGGCACCGCGCGGAAGACGCCGCGGAAGAGCGCGTGCTCGACGCGCTGCTGCCGCCCGCGTCGCCGTCGGTGGGTTTCCGGCCCGACAGCGAGCCGCCGCCGCGCGAAAGCGACACGCGGCAGAAGTTCCGCAAGATGCTGCGCGAGGGCCAGCTCGACGACCGCGAGATCGAGATCGAGGTCCAGGCGATGCCGATGGGCATCGAGATCATGGCCCCGCCGGGCATGGAGGAAATGACCAGCCAGCTGCAGGGGATGTTCCAGAACCTGGGCGGCAACCGGCGGCGCACGCGCAAGCTCAAGATCCGCGACGCGCTCAGGCAGCTGACCGACGAGGAAGCCGCGAAGATGGTGGACGAGGAGGAGCTCAAGGCGAAGGCGCTGGATGCCGTGGAACAGCACGGCATCGTGTTCCTCGACGAGCTGGACAAGGTGGCCCGGCGCGCGGAGACCCAGGGCGCGGACGTGTCCCGCGAAGGTGTCCAGCGGGACCTGCTGCCGCTCGTGGAAGGCTCCACCGTCAACACCAAGTACGGCATGGTCAGGACCGATCACATCCTGTTCATCGCGTCCGGCGCCTTCCATGTGTGCAAGCCCTCGGACCTGATCCCGGAGCTGCAGGGGCGCTTCCCGATTCGCGTCGAACTGAAGTCGCTGACGACCGACGACTTCGTACGCATCCTCACGGAGCCTGACGCGTCGCTGACCCTGCAGTACAGCGCCCTGCTGGGCACGGAGGACGTGCAGCTCGAGTTCACGGAGAGCGGCGTGCGCCGCATCGCCGAGGTCGCTTACCATGTCAACGAGAATACGGAGAACATCGGCGCCCGACGGCTGCATACGGTCATGGAGCGCCTGCTCGAGACGGTATCGTTCTCAGCATCCGACAAGAGCGGCACGCACGTGACGATCGACGCCGGCTACGTCGACGAGCACCTGGCCGAACTTGCGAAGAACGAAGACCTGAGCAGGTATATTCTCTAGCTGGACTTCCTGCGGGAGCGCCCCCGGGTGCGCGATCGAACCCCGATCGCGGTTCGAGAACCGCTCCTACGGATACACTGAACATTGCCGCAGGAACGCGCCTCGGCGCGCGATCGAACCCCGATCGCGGTTCGAGAACCGCTCCTGCGGATACGCTGAACATTGCCGTAGGAGCGCGCCTCGGCGCGCGATCGCGGTATGGGATCGCGGCTCGACAGCCGCGCCCACAGATGCAGAAAGGAACGACCATGCCCCAGCCCACCGAAATCCGCCTCAGGAAGGAACCCCGCCTGCTCGTCATCAGCTTCGACGACGGCAGCGAATTCGAATACACGTTCGAGTACCTGCGCGTGCATTCGCCCAGTGCCGAGGTGCGCGGCCACGGCCCGGGCCAGGAGACGCTGCAGCTCGGCAAGGAAAACGTCGCAATTGTCGATATCCAGCCGGTCGGGCACTACGCGGTGCGTCTCGTGTTCGACGACGGGCACGACAGCGGGCTGTACAACTGGCAATACCTCTACGACCTGGGCCGGGACATGGCGGCAAACTGGCAGCGTTACCTCGACCGGCTCGAGGCAGCAGGGTATGCTCGCCAAAAACAGTAACGATATCCCGCCATGGCGCCCCCAACGGACAGCCCCGACAAGCCCGCCGACACCACCCATTTCGGCTACAAGGACGTACCCGTCGACCACAAGGCCGACCTCGTAAAGGGCGTCTTCGACTCCGTCGCGAGCCGCTACGACATCATGAACGACCTGATGTCCGGCGGCATGCACCGCCTCTGGAAGCGCTACACGATCCAGCATGCGAATGCGCGTCCGGGGCAGGTGATCCTGGATCTCGCAGGCGGCACCGGTGACCTCGCGCGCGAATTCGCCCGCATCGTCGGCCCCCGCGGCCGCGTCGTGCTGGCCGACATCAACGCCGCGATGCTCGAACACGGCCGGCGCCGACTCGTCGACGCGGGCGTCGCGGGAAACGTCGAGCTGGCACAGGTGGACGCCGAGGCGCTGCCCTTCGCCGACAACACCTTCGACCGCGTCACGATCGCATTCGGGCTGCGCAACGTCACGCACAAGGAGGCGGCGCTGGCGGAAATGCAGCGGGTCCTGAAACCGGGCGGCAAGGTGCTGATACTCGAGTTTTCACAGCCGTCGAAGGCGATCAAGCCCGCGTACGACCTGTATTCGTTCAAGGTACTGCCGCTGCTCGGCAAGCTCGTCGCGCAGGACCCGGAGAGCTACCAGTACCTCGCCGAGTCGATCCGCATGCATCCCGACCAGGAAACCCTGCTCCGCATGATGCAGGACGCCGGTTTCGAGCGCTGCCGCTTCAACAACCTGACGGCCGGCATCGTCGCGCTCCATACCGGTTACAAGATCTGACCGACCGATGAACCCGCTCGAAGCCCTGCTGCAACCGATCACGCGCGTGCTGAACCGCAACATCCGCGAGTCCACCCGCGCCAGCGAGCTCTGCGAGCGCCTCGACGGCAAGCTGATCGCGATCCGGGTGCGCGACACCGGCCTTGCCGGCTATTTCGAGATCGGCAGGCACTCCCTCGCGCTGACGACCGAGAGCGACGGCGAACCCGACGTGGTCATCAGCGGCTCGCTGGTCTCGCTGGCGCTTATGGCCGGCGAGGACGCCATCCGTGACGGTTCGCTGGACCTCACGGGCGACGCCGCTACCGCGCAGGCCTTCCAGCAACTGCTGACGCACGCGAGGCCCGACATCGAGGAAGAGCTGTCCGCCGTGATCGGCGACACCGCCGCACACGGGCTGGGCCAGTTTGCGCGGGCCGTCGGGCAATGGGCCCGCGAGGCGCGCTCGATCATGGGCGACAACATCCGCGAATACCTGCAGGAAGAGAGCCGGGACGTGCCCAGCCGTTACGAGGTCGAGCAATTCTCGCGGCGCCTCGGCGAGCTGCGCGACGACGTCGAGCGCCTCGCGGCACGGGTGCGCCGCCTCGGTGAAACCGCGCGATGATGCGGCGTCGGACGCCGAGGACCCGCCGCCTCCGGGAAACCGCGCGATGATGCGGCGCCGGACACCGAGGACCCGCCGCCTCCGGAAAACCGCGCGATGATGCGGCGCAGGACCTTCTTCCGGCTGATCCGCATCCAGCGGATCCTGGTCAAGTACGGTCTCGACGAGATCATTTCCGCCACGCACCTGCTAAGGCCGCTGCGCTTCTTCTTCTACCTCGCCCCGCGGCGCCGCGACCCGAGCGCACCGCAGGGCGAGCGCATCCGTCTCGCGCTCGAGGAACTCGGGCCGATCTTCGTCAAGTTCGGCCAGGCCATCTCGACCCGCCGCGACCTGCTGCCGCCCGAGATCGCGAACGAACTGGCGAAGCTGCAGGACGCGGTGCCGCCGTTTCCCGCGGAGCAGGCCGTCGCGATTCTCGAGTCGGCTTACGAGCGGCCCGTCGACGCCGTGTTCAGGCGCTTCGACCGCGAGCCGCTGGCCGCCGCGTCCATCGCGCAGGTGCACACCGCAGAGCTGCCGGACGGCAAGGATGTGGTGGTCAAGGTGCTGCGCCCCGGCGTGAAGGAAAAGATCGAGCAGGATCTCGAGGTGCTGCGCACCATCGCGGCGCTCGCGGCCCGCTACTGGGAGCACGGCAAACGCCTGAAGCCGCTGGAGGTCGTCTCCGAGTACGAGCAGACGATCTTCGACGAACTCGACCTGATGCGCGAAGCGGGCAATGCGGCCCAGCTCAAGCGCAACTTCGCAGGCTCGGACATGCTCTACGTCCCCGAGATCTACTGGGACTACTGCCGGCCCGAAGTGCTCGTCCAGGAACGCATCCACGGCATCCCGATCAGCGACATGGCCGCGCTGCGCGCGGCGGGCACGAACATCGAGAAGCTGGCGGAGAACGGCGTGGAGATCTTCTTCACGCAGGTCTTCAGGCACAACTTCTTCCATGCGGACATGCATCCCGGGAATATCTTCGTGATCGTCGAGGATCCGGAGAACCCGAAGTACGCGGCCGTCGACTTCGGCATCGTCGGCACGCTGAACCCGGAGGACAAGCAGTACCTCGCC
>DATIUU010000140.1:0-3754 GCA_035466635.1 Woeseiaceae bacterium | reverse complement strand
GACATCTTCAAGATCGGCATCGGGCCGTCCAGTTCCCACACCGTCGGCCCGATGAAGGCCGCCAACGCCTTCGCTGCGACGCTCGCGGCATCCGCCAGTCCGGTTGCCGCGGTGGAGGTGACACTGCATGGCTCGCTGGCGTTCACGGGCAGGGGACACGGCACCGACTCGGCGGTCATCCTGGGGCTGGCGGGCTCGCTTCCCGAGAGCATCGACCCGGAGTCCGTGGAGCAGCGCCTGCGCCGCATCCACGAACGGAAACGGCTGGAACTGCCGGGTATCGGCAGCATCGATTTCGACCCGCAGCAGCACGTGATCTTCAATTACACGGAAGAGTTGCCGCGGCATACCAACGGCATGCGCTTCCGCGCCCGGGACGCCGACGGCGAGGTGCTGCTCGACGAGGTCTACTACTCGCTCGGCGGCGGTTTCATCGCCCGTGGCGACGAGCCCGAACCGTCGGCGCAGGCCGGGGAACCGCGCCATTTCTTCGACAGCAGCCAGTCGCTGCTGGCGCTCTGCGCCGAGCGGGAATGCAGCATCGCGGAACTGCTGCTCGATAACGAGTTGCAGTGGCGCGGCAGGGGCGAGGTCGATACCGCCATCGACGCGATATGGGCCGCCATGAAAGGCTGCATCGAGCGCGGACTGCGGACCGAGGGCGTGCTGCCCGGTGCCATGGCCGTCACGCGGCGGGCACCGAAGTTACGCAAACGGCTCGAGGCGCGCGACAAGGCGTCGCCGCTCGACGCGATGGAGTGGGTCAACGCCTGGGCGATCGCGGTGAACGAGGAAAATGCCGCGGGCGGCCGTGTCGTGACCTCGCCGACCAACGGCGCCGCCGGCATCATCCCGGCGGTGCTGATGTACTACCTGCGTTTCGTCCCGGGCGCCGGCGCGGAAGGCATCCGCACGTTCCTGCTGACGGCGGGCGCCATCGGCATACTCTACAAGGTCAACGCCTCGATCTCGGGCGCCGAGATGGGCTGTCAGGGCGAGGTCGGCGTCGCCTGCTCGATGGCGGCAGGCGGTCTCGCGGCCGTGCTCGGCGGGACCAACGACCACGTCGAGGAGGCCGCGGAGATCGGTATGGAACACAATCTCGGCCTGACCTGCGACCCGATCGGCGGCCTCGTGCAGATCCCCTGCATCGAGCGCAATGCGATGGGGGCCGTGAAAGCGATCAACGCGGCGTCACTCGCGATGCACGGCGACGGTACCCACAAGGTGACCCTGGACCAGGTCATCGAGACCATGCGCCAGACCGGCCTCGACATGTCGTCGAGCTACAAGGAGACCTCCAAGGGCGGCCTCGCGGTCAACGTGCCGGAGTGCTAGTCGCCGTTCTTAGGGAAGTCGTAGAGCACCAGCTCGACGCCTGGCCTGGCGTAGAGGCTCCAGTCGTCGGTATCCAGCTCTACGCTGACGACGCCGGCCGTCGGAATGTTGTTGGTCAGTCCGGGCACCAGGTAGTTGGCGAAATCCGTGAACCCCGGATTGTGTCCGACGATCATCAGGTTGTTGAAGCCGTTGTCCTGGGCGACGACCACATCGAGAATGGCATTGACCGACGCGAGGTAGAGGCGCTGGTCGCGCTGCAGGAATTCGCGCGGATAACCGATCGCTTCGGCGATGATCCTGGCCGTCGTCCAGGCGCGGACGGCCGGGCTGCTGACGATCAGTGACGGCCGAATGCCGGCGGCGGCGATGCGCCGCCCCATCTCCGGCGCGTCCCGTTCGCCGCGCTTGTTGAGCTGACGGTCCCGGTCGGCCAGCGAGGTGTCTTTCCAGCTCGATTTGGCGTGGCGGACTAAGGTGAGTGTCTTCATGGCGTAGCAACGACTGTTGCACGCGAGTTTACATCAAACCGGTCTGCAGGCGAGCTTCGTCGGACATCATGCTCTGGTTCCAGGGCGGGTCGAAAACGAGCTGGACCCTGACGTCGGCCACCGTCGGTATCACGCCGATCTTCTCCTGCGCGTCCTGCACGAGGATCTCTCCCATGCCGCAGCCGGGCGCCGTGAGCGTCATGTCCACTTCGATCGAGCGCTGGCCGTTGCCGAGTGACTTCACCTCGCAGCGGTAGATGAGGCCGAGGTCGACGATGTTCACGGGAATTTCCGGGTCGTAGCAGGTACGCAGCTGCTCCCAGATGACCGCCTCGATGTCCTGGTCCGTGGCGTTTTCCGGGACGTCGGGCGGCGGCACCGGTTCCTTGCCGAGCGCGTCTGCATCGGCGCCGGCAATGCGGAACAGGTTGCCCTCGACATACACGGTGAAACTGCCGCCGAGCGCCTGCGTGATAAAGCCGGTGGTGCCCTCGCGCAGGGTCAGTTCTTCGCCCATGGGGATGATGACCGCCTTGACGTCGCGCGACAGGGTTACCGGTTCATTCGTGTGTCCGAACATCTGCTGTACTACTCCGTGGTGGCAGGCGCCGTGTCCTGCCGCAATGCCGATTTGAGCGCATGCCATGCGAGCGTGGCGCACTTCACCCGCGAGGGAAAGTCCCGTACGCCGGACAGTGCGCGGAGCTTGCCGAGGTCGACGCTGCCGCTGTCATTCGCTTCGCTGCCGGAGAGCTGCGCCGTTACGGCATCGAAGAATGCCAGTGCCTCGTCCGCGCTGAGGCCGATGACGGTATCCGTCAGCAACGACGCCGAGGCGACCGAGATCGCGCAGCCCGAGCCCTCGAACGCGGCATGCCTTATGGTCGCTGCCGCGTCGACGTCGAGGTACAGGCGGAGCTTGTCGCCGCAGAGCGGATTGATCCCCTCCGCACTGTGTGTCGTGTGCGGCAGCTTGCCGAAATGCCGCGGGTTGCGCGCATGATCGAGAATCAGGTCGCGGTACAGGTCGCGCACGTCGTCGCTGTTCATGTTGCCTGCGATCATGCAAATATCTCTCGCGCTTTCTCGAGAGCGGCGACCAGCCGGTCGATATCGTCGAAATTGTTATAGAGGCCGAGCGAGGCTCTCGCCGTGCCCGGCACGCCGAAGAATTCCATGACCGGCATGGCGCAATGATGACCGGTGCGGATCGCGACACCCTGGTGATCGAGGATGGTGCCGAGGTCGTGCGGATGGATGTCGTCGAGCAGGAACGACTGCACCCCGGCCTTGTGCGCCGCCGTGCCGATCAAGCGCATGCCTTCGACCGCGGAGAGCTGTTGCGTCAGGTACTGCGACAGTTCGTGCTCCCAGGCCACGACGTTGTGCAGGCCGAGCTCCTCCAGGTACCTGGCCGCCGCACCGAAGCCGACCACGCCACTGATGTTGGGCGTGCCTGCTTCGAACTTGTAGGGAAGCTCATTGTAGGTCGTTCCCGAGAAGCTGACTTCGAGGATCATGTCGCCGCCGCCCTTGTAAGGCGGCATGTCGTCGAGGATGGCCTCCTTGCCATAAAGTACGCCCGTGCCGGTGGGGCCGTACATCTTGTGCCCGGAGAACGCGTAGAAATCGCAATCGAGGTCGCCGACGTCGACCGTCATGTGCGGTACGCCCTGGGCGCCGTCGACGAGAACCGGGATGTCGCGGGCATGCGCCTCGGCAATGATGTCCCGGACCGGGTTGATCGTGCCCAGCGCGTTGGATACGTGCGCGACGGCCAGCATCTTCACCGAGTCGTCCATGCGCGCATAGAGCGCGTCCAGTACCAGCTCGCCGCGCTCGTTGATCGGGGCGACGGCGAGTTCCGCGCCGGTCTGTTCGCAGACCAGCTGCCACGGGACGATATTGGCGTGATGCTCGAGATG
>DATIUU010000139.1:0-7609 GCA_035466635.1 Woeseiaceae bacterium | reverse complement strand
GCTAATTCAATAAAGGGCTTATACGGGGAAACCGAGCAGCCGGAAGAATTCCGGCGGCGGCCGGGAACCACGGGTCGAAACCGGGTTACGAGAACGTTACAAGAGATTGTTTCTACTTGGTTTCAATCGTGACGACCAGTGGCCAGTGATCCGACACACCCGCGCCGCCCGGCATCTCGAAGCGCCAGGGCGTGCCGTCGGGCCGCTGCTGGCCCTCTGCGGCATTGGCGATCCGCACCGAATCTGCGCGCAATTGCCACGTTGCTTTTTCGCCACTAACCGCCGCGGGCGACCACAGGATCATGTCGAGAAACGACCAGTCGTCGCGCGGCGCGTAATACGACGTACCCTTGCAGCCGTCGCAGCCAACCTCGTGCGCCACGGTCCAGTAAGGCCGGGCAAAGCGTGCCAGCATGGCTTGCTCGCGGTCCTCGACGACGGTCGTGTTGAAGTCGCCGGCAGCGAACGCATCGCGATCGGCCGGCAACCCGGCCCGCAGCGCGTTCAGGGCCGCGTAAGCGGCTTCGCGCATCGCGGTCGGGTGAAACGGCGCCGGGAAGTGCACCGAGTAGCCGGTCAGCAGGCTGCCGTCGGGGCGCACGAAAGTGGCCTCGAGGATGCCGCGGGTATCGTACACGCGGTCTGCGTCGACGCCGGTGAAATCGATGCGATGCAGTGTCGGCGGCTCGGCGAGTTCCAGCCGCGTCAGGAACGCGACGTCGATGCCGCGCAGGTCGTCGCCTTCGATGAGTATGGCGGGCCGGTAGCCGGCGTCCCCGAGGTATTCCGTGCGCAGGCGCTCCAGGATGCCGACGTTCTCGACTTCCTGCAGCGCGACGATATCGGGCCCGCGACCGTTTTCGACCTGCAGGATCGCGGCGGCCACGACGCCGAGTTTCCGCTCGATCATGGCGTCGCTCCAGTCCCAGTCGAGGCATTGCTCGCGCCAGCGCTCCACCTCGATCTTTGCGCACGCGGCCTTGTGCTCGCGGGTCTGCTTGTCCGCGAGGGCCAGGTAGGTACGGTCTTCCTTGCCGGGGTCGTCGGCATTGTCGAACAGGTTCTCGACGTTGAACGCCATGATGGTGACCGCGGCATTGCTCGCGGCCGCCGGCGTCGCGTCGCCGCTGCCGGTGGCGTTGTGGTTGCAGGCGGCGAGCGCTGCCAGGGCGAGTGCGGCCAGCAGCAGGTTCGGGGTCGATAGCTTGGTGTTCATTCGGGAAGGGCTCCATTGATGTCGATGCGCAAGAGGGGCGCGTGGCGCCCCTCCAGCGTTACGTAGATCGCGCTGCCGTCCGCGCTGAAGGCAACGGACTCGGCGCCCCGGAAGTTGCCGAGACCGAAGCCGTAAGCCTGGCCTGACAGGGATTCGTGGAGACCGACGGCGGGGTCGAGGCGATACAGGTAGACGCCGCGGTAGGTCAGTATCGCCGCGAGGCGGCCGTCGGGCGAGACGTCCATGGCTGTCGGCTGCCAGTGCCACTCCTTCGTGAACACGGCCTGCTCGCGGTCCTGGCGGTTCGGCGCCGGTAGGCTCTCTATGGGGCCGAGGCGCTGCGCCACGAGCGTGCCGTCCGCGGGCGGAAACAGCGGCACCTCGTAGAGCACGGGCGGCCATTCGCGTTTGCTCAGCAACAGCACGCGGCCGGCGTGCGGATCGACCGTGACGGCCTCCACGTCGCGCGGCCCGTCGGGGTAGCGGAAGCGGATGCTCCAGGCGGGGTCGACCTTGACCCTGTCGTCGTCGGCGAGGTCCGGCTCGAGCACGACGTGCAACGCTACCTCGTCACGCCTGGCATCGTTGTCGCCCGTATCCGCGATGAGCAGGTACGCGGTGCCGTCAACGGTGAACGACGAGAGATCCTCCCAGTCGTGATTCTCGACGTCGTCGAGCTTGATGCGGCCGCGGTGGAAGCCGGAACCGTCGATCGCGTGCAGGCGGGCTTTCGAGCCGCCGTCGTTCATCGACCACAGCACGTCCGGGCTGCGCTGCGAGCGCGCCAGGCCGCTCGCCTCGACGAGTTCGCCGGACTCCAGCTGGCCGGCCACGATCAGCCGGGAGCGCGGGGCCTCGGAACCAGCATCGGCTGCGGGTTCCGTGCACCCCGCGAGTACCGCCGCCAGAATCAGGATTCGTCGCATAATGCCTCCGCGTTCGCGGTGGCCGATGGTAGAGGCTCTGCGCATTCACGGCAAACGCCGACAAAAAAAGAGCCCGGCGAACTGCCGGGCCCTGTCGATCTGCAGGCGCGGTTCGCGACCCGCGATCGCGCGCCGCGGCGCGCGCCTGCGTTGCGGCGGCCGCTCAGAATTCGCCGAAATTGACGTTGAACGTCGCGCCCCAGATACGCCGATCGTTGACGAAGCCGGTGTTGTTGTTGAAATCGATCACACCCTTGAGATTTTCTTCGTCGGTGACGTTGCGGCCGAAAATCGCCACGTCCCAGCGACCGCTCGCCGCGGCGAACCCGGCCCTGACACCGAGTTCGAAAGTGCCGTCGCTGTTGAATTCGACCGTGTCATAGAGCAGGAACTGCATTTCGCTCTGGTACACGTAGTCGGCTGCGAAATACAGCTCGCCCGCGCGCAGCGGAACCGTGTACTGGCCGCGGATGGACGTGTTCCATTCCGGCGCATTCGGCAGGCTGTTGCCGTCGACAAACGCGAAGCCGTCGACGTCGAGCGGGTCGGTCGGCGTGCAGGCGCCGGAGCCGCAGGTCGCGATGCGCAGGTTCGGGTCGTCGATCTCCGTGTTGTTGTAGCCGATGCCGAGCTCGACCAGGAAGTTGGCGGTCAGCAGTGCGTCGAGGTCGAGGTCGAAACCGTACGCATTGGTCTTGTCGGCGTTCACCAGCTGGATCAGGTTGGCGGTGCCGCCGACGGCCGTGATCTGCTGGTTGTCGACCTGGTAGGCGAATACCGCGCCGTTGAGACGCAGGCGGTCGTCGTTGAGGTTGGACTTGAAGCCGACTTCGCCGGAGAGGATGGTCTCCGACTCGGCGACCGACGTGCCGCCGAAGAAGGCGATGTCGCGGCCCTGGATGGACGGGCCGCGGAAGCCGCTCGCGACGCGGCCGTACCAGTTGATGGCGTCGCTCGGCGACCAGATCAGGCTCACGTCCCAGCTGACCTCGTCATCCTGAACGTTGACCGGGTCGAAACTGAAAATACCGGTGTTGGTCGGCGGATCGGTCAGGTCTTTCTCGTCGTCGGTGTAGCGTACGCCGGCCGTCAGGTTCCAGGTGTCGCTCATGTCGTAACTGAACTGCCCGAACACGGCCCACGACGTGTTCTCGTGTCGCCGGGTCGTCGGCGGGATGAAGAACGGCGCCGTCTCCACGTCGTAAGAGTCGTCGAAGTAGAAGAAACCGGCCTGCCAGAACAGGCGGTCGCTGGCCTGCGACGAAAGCCGCAGCTCCTGCGTGAACTGCTCGAGGTCGTTGATGCTGTCCTGGGTGACCGACTGGAACGGGATGAAGCCGGGGCCGGTTTCGTTACCGCCGTCGATGTCGCCGAGGCTGCGGTCTTCCGCTTCCTGGAACGCGGTGATCGAGGTGAGCGTCATGTTACCCGCGAAGTCCCAGTCGAGCTTCAGCGAAACGCCGGTGTGCTCGGCTTCCTGCGGGTTGTTGTCACCCTCGTTGAAGAACACCGTGTCGCGGTCGAAGTTCTCATTCAGCGAATTGCTGCCGGTGGTCAGGACATTGGCGCGAAAGATCTCGGACGTGCCCTCGTAGTCGCGCCAGTTGACGGCGAGCAACGCGCTGAACGTATCGCTCGGTGCGAACAGCAGCTGCGCCCGCACGGCAAGATCCTTGTTCTCGCCGAGCACGTCGCTCTCGCCCGTGAAGCCGTTGTCGATCCAGTCGTCACGATTGAGGCTGAATACCGAAAGCCGGCCCATCACCGTATCGGCCGCGTTCAGGCTGCCACCGAGCGCGCCCTCGACGTTGAGAGTTCCGACTTCGCCGACCGTCACGCGGCCATAGCCGTTGAACTCCTCGCTCGGCCGCACGGAGTCGAACTTGATGATGCCGGCCGGGGTGTTGCGGCCGAACAGCGTGCCCTGCGGGCCACGCAGTACTTCGATGCGCTGCTGGTCGAAGATCGGGAAGCTCTTCAGGATGACGTTCTCCATGACGACCTCGTCCATGATGATGGACACGGGCTGCGAGGCCGCGAGGTCGAAGTCGGTGTTGCCCAGGCCGCGCAGGTAGAAGCGCGGTGCAACGCGGCCGTTGGACGACTCGGCATTGAGCCCGGGGACGCGGCCGGCAAGCGCCCGGACGTCCTCGCCGCCGGCGAAGATTTCCGCGAGGCGTTCGCCGGACTTGGTGGTGATCGAGATCGGGACGTCTTCCAGGCGTTCCTCGCGCCGCTGGGCGGTCACGGTGATTTCTTCGAGGACGATGGCTTCCTGCGCCAGCGCGGACGGCGCAGCAAAGCTGCCGAGCGCGGTCGCCGCAGAGAGCCACGCGCCCAGGGTTGTCTTGTTGATGCAACGCATTATTCTTCTCCGTGAGTGGATCGCGGGATTATAGCGCGCAGAGGCGATCTTTAGGTGACCGGATTCTGTGGTATTTGTGCTACGGCCACGATGTTTCGAATCTGTTTCGAGCCCCTGCCGCGGCGACCGCCGGCGCCGCGTCCGCTGACCTGGTCACGGCGCCTGCGCCAGCCGGCGGGCACGCTTTCGGCGCAGGCTCGGTGGTAACATGCGCCCCTGATCGCCCGATCCGCTTCGGGCGGCGGTTGATGCGCTGCTGGACGACGACAGGAATATGACGGCCAAACACATGAACGCCGCGCCCGGCGACTTCGCCGATACGGTGCTGATGCCGGGCGACCCGTTGCGCGCGCAGTACATTGCGGAGACCTACTTCGACCATCCCCGGCGTGTTACGGATGTCCGCAACATGTGGGGATTCAGCGGCGAGTACCGGGGCAAGCCGGTGTCCGTCATGGCGCACGGCATGGGGATCCCGTCGGCGTCGATCTATTGCACGGAACTCATCGTCGATTACGGCGTGAAACGCATCCTGCGTGTCGGCAGTTGCGGTACCTCGCATCCCGATGTAAAGCTCCGCGACCTGGTCATCGCGCAGGGCGCATCGACGGATTCGGCGGTCAACCGCATGCGCTTCGGCGGCTACGACTACGCGGCGCTCGCGACCTTCGACCTGGTGCAGAAGGCCGTCGCCGTGGCCGAGGCCCACAAGGTGCGCTATCACGTCGGCAATATCTTCTCCGCGGATCTCTTCTACACGCCCGACCCGGACATGTTCGAGACCATGGCGAAGTACAATGTCTACGGCATCGAAATGGAGGCCGCCGGCATCTACCCGATCGCGGCCGAGCACGGTGCCGAGGCGCTGGCTATCTGCACGGTGAGCGACGACATCCCGTCGGGTAACGCATTGTCCGTGGAAGAGCGGGCGACGAGCTTCGACGAGATGATCGAAGTGGCGCTGGAAACGGCGATTTCGGAGTCCTCTGCATGAGCCTGGCCGCCGCGGAGACCGTCAGCAAGCTGCCCGACCTGGACCGCGTGCCGCGCGTCGACGAGGTCGGCGTGAACGAGCGCGTCGCCCGCTTCCAGAGCCGCTCCATCAAGAACGAATCGAAAGTCCAGGCGCTCAGGATGGTGTTGTCGATGATCGACCTGACGACGCTCGAAGGCCAGGACACACCGGGCAGGGTGCGGCAGCTGTGCCAGAAGGCGATGCACCTGCATGACGCCGTGCCCGGGCTGCCGCACGTTGCGGCCGTCTGCGTGTATCCCACGATGGTCGGCGTCGCGCGCAAGGCACTCGAGGGGCGTGGAATACACATCGCCTCGGTCGCGACGGCGTTCCCGAGCGGGCAGGCGCCGCTCAGCGTGAAACTGGAAGACACGCGCATGGCCGTCGCGGCGGGCGCCGACGAGATCGACATGGTGATTTCCCGGGGCGCGTTCCTGGCGGGGGACCACCGTTTCGTGTTCGACGAGATCGCGGCCGTCAAGGAAGCCTGCGGCGACGCGCATCTCAAGGTCATTCTCGAGACCGGGGAACTCGGCACGCTCGACCGCGTACGGCGCGCGAGCGTGCTGGCCATGCACGCGGGCGCGGACTTCATCAAGACGTCGACCGGCAAGATCCAGCCGGCGGCGACCCTGCAGGTCACGCTCGTGATGCTGCAGGCGATCCGCGACTACTACTACGATACCGGCCGCATGGTCGGGATGAAGCCCGCGGGCGGCATTTCCAGCGCCAAGCTCGCGATCCATTATCTCGTGATGCTGCGCGAGACCCTGGGCAATGCCTGGCTGACCCCCGAGTGGTTCCGCTTCGGCGCGAGTTCGCTCGCCAACGACGTCTTGATGCAGATCGTGAAGCAGCAGACCGGCGTGTACCAGTCGGCGGATTATTTTTCGAAGGATTAGGGAATCGCGGGCCGAGACCCGCTCCTACAGGTTGATAGCGATGGCGATACCGGAAAACAAACTCGCGTTCGAAGGCGGCTGGGAATACTCGCCGGCGCTGGAGAGCACGGATCACATCAAGGTCGCGAAGAAGTACGAGCTCTTCATCGGCGGCGATTTCGTCAAGCCCGAATCCGGCAAGTACTTCGACACGCTCAACCCGGCCACCGAGCAGCGCCTGTCCCGGGTTGCGCTGGCCAACGAGGCCGACGTCGACAAGGCAGTGAAGGCGGCTCGAAAGGCCTGCAACGGCCCGTGGTCGCGGATGAAGCCCGCCGACCGCGGCAAGTACATCTATCGCATCGCGCGCATCATCCAGGAGCGGGCCCGCGAATTCGCGGCGATCGAGTCGCTGGACGGCGGCAAGCCGATCCGCGAGGCGCGCGACGTGGACATTCCGCTCGCGGCGGCGCACTTCTTCTATTACGCGGGCTGGGCCGACAAGCTCGACTATGCCTTCCCGGGGCGCCGCACCCGGCCGTTGGGCGTCGCCGGGCAGATCATCCCGTGGAATTTCCCGCTGCTGATGGCGGCCTGGAAGGTCGCACCCGCGCTGGCCTGCGGCAACACGGTCGTGCTCAAGCCCGCGGAGACGACACCGCTGACGGCCATGAAGCTTGCCGAGGCCGTCGCGGACGCCGGTCTGCCGGAAGGCGTCGTCAACGTCGTCACCGGCGCCGGAGACACCGGCGCGCACCTGGTTGCGCACCCCGGCGTCGACAAGATCGCGTTCACCGGATCGACGGAGGTGGGCCGCATCATCCAGCGCGCCCTCGCCGGCAGCAAGAAACAGTACACGCTGGAGCTCGGCGGCAAGGCCGCCAACATCATCTTCGCCGACGCCGCCATCGATGAAGCAGTCGAAGGCATCGTCAACGGCATCTTTTTCAACCAGGGCCACGTCTGCTGCGCGGGTTCGCGGCTGTTCGTGCAGGAGTCGGTGGCGGAGCAGGTCATCCGCAAGCTCAAGGACCGCATGGAGACGCTGATCGTCGGCGACCCGCTCGACAAGAATACGGATATCGGCGCCATCAATTCGAAGGCGCAGCTCGCGAAGATCGAGTCGTATCTCGAGATCGGCCAGCAGGAACTCTGGTACATCTCGCCGCCTTCCTGCTGTGTGCCCGACAAGGGTTACTGGTGCCG
>DATIUU010000138.1:0-4748 GCA_035466635.1 Woeseiaceae bacterium | reverse complement strand
GGCATGGTCCGGGTGCGCGCCCGCTATGGCGGCATCAGCCGCGGCACCGAGGCGCTGATTGCTGCGGGAAAGGTGCCATCGAGCGAATACCAGCGGATGCGGTCGCCCCGCATGGGCGGAAGCTTCCCGTTCCCCGTGAAGTATGGTTACTCGACCGTCGGTCGCGTGGAGGCCGGGCCGGACGGCCTGGTCGGACGTGATGTGGTCGCCTTGCATCCCCACCAGACAGTGTTCGACGTGCCGGTCGACGCCGCTCTGCCGGTGCCAACGGACGTTCCGACTTCGCGCGCCGTGTTGGCCGCGAACATGGAGACTGCGCTGAACGCAACCTGGGATGCAGATCCGCTTCCGTACGGGCCGATTGCGGTGGTCGGCGCAGGTGTCGTCGGTGCACTGGTCGGATTCGTGTGCGCCCGGGAGCGGGGCGCAAAGGTGACCCTGATCGACATCAATCCGGCCCGTGCAGAGCTCGCGCGCACACTCGGTCTGAATTTCGCCACACCGGACGATGCGCCGGTCGAATGCGAACTGGTTGTGCATACCAGCGCCGATCCGCGGGGGCTCGCCACTGCGCTCGACATCGCAGGCGACGAAGCGACCATCCTGGAAATGAGCTGGTACGGCGCGGGCAGCGTGCCGGTGCCGCTGGGCGGCGCCTTTCACAGTCGCCGCCTCAAGATCGTCTCGAGCCAGGTGGGCAAGGTGGCGCCATCGCGGCGCGCAACCACGTCTCATCGGCAACGGCTGGAACTGGCGATCGAGCTGCTGGCCGACGTGCGGCTGGACGCCTTGCTGATGCCCGCAGTACGCTTCTACGAACTCCCTACGCGGATCTCCGAAATCCTAGATCCGAAGAGCGGCGTACTCTGCCAGCTAATTGCCTATCCCTGAGACAGAGATCCTCCTGTGTTTACCGTCGAAGTCCGCGACCATGTGATGATCGCCCATTCATTCCGCGGTGCCGTGTTCGGGCCGGCGCAGGCACTGCATGGCGCGACCTTCGTCGTCGACGTGGCGTTCATCGCGCCAACCCTCGACCAGAACGGCATCGTGGTTGACATCGGGCGTGCTCACGAGGTGCTCAAATCGGTGCTGCAGCCGCTGAACTACCGAAATCTCGACGAGCTGCCGGAGTTCAAGGGCAAGAACACCACCACGGAATTCCTGGCGAAGTACGTGTTCGACAAGCTGGCTTCGGGGGCGCGGGCGGGCGAGCTCGGCCGCGATGGCCGTGAGCTCGTCGCCATCCGCGTGAAGATCGCGGAGTCGCATGTGGCGCGGGCCTCCTACGAGGCGCCTCTGTGGTGAATCGCACCGTGTTTGCGGTGCCGGGCGATCTTGCGACTCCGACTGGCGGTTACGGTTACGACCGACGCATCATTGTGGAATTGGGGGTGCTCGGCTGGCAGATCGATGTCGTCTCGGTGGGCGATGGATTTCCGCAGCCCAGCGCCGAGCAGCGCGCGGTTGCGTTGGCGCGGCTCGAGGAGTTGCCGCAGGGAATCCCGGTCGTGGTCGATGGGCTGGCGCTCGGCGCGCTGCCGGAGGCAGCGGAGAACATCGCACAGCGCGCGCCGCTGGTCGCGCTGGTGCATCATCCTCTCGCGCTTGAAGCGGGACTGTTGCCTGCCGACTCCCGGAAGTTGTTCGAAAGCGAGCGCAAGGCGCTGGCCGCTGCTCGCTCGGTCATCGTCACCAGTCGGGCCACCGGGAAGCGGCTGAACGCGGACTACGACGTTCCCCCAGAGCGCATCACCGTCGCGCCGCCGGGCACCGACCGCGGAGCACCTGCCGAGGGCAGCCTCGACGGCACTTTGCGGCTCTTGTCGGTCGGGGCGGTCGTGCCGCGCAAGGGCTTCGACGTGTTGATCGCTGCGCTTGCGTCGATTGCCGGACTGCCGTGGCGGCTGACGATCGCGGGCGATCTCACACGCGACCCGGCGACGGCAGCCAGGCTTGAAGCGGATATCGCACGGCACAGACTCGCTGGCCGTGTCGATCTGCTCGGGGCAGTCTTGCCGCAGCGGCTGGGCGCGCTGTATGCCTCGGCCGACGTTTTCGTGCTGGCATCGCACTTCGAAGGCTATGGCATGGCCTACGCTGAGGCGATGGCGCACGGTCTGCCGATCATCGGCACGACCGGCGGCGCAACTGTGGACACGGTGCCCCCGGCTGCAGGCGTGCTGGTCGAGCCCGGGAACGTGAAGGCGTTGGTCCGCGCGCTGCGGCGGGTGATCGAAAACGGGGATGAGCGGCGGCGGCTTGCGCGGGGTGCATTGGCTGCGGCAGCCGACTTGCCGACCTGGGCGAGCACGGCGCGTATCGTCGCGACCGCGCTCGAGCGGCTCGCATGAATGGCTTCGGCGCGGAGTGGCTCGAGCGGCGCGAGCCTTACGATCTGCGCGCCCGCAATGCTGCAGTGCTGGATGCGGTGTTCACTTTTCTCGCGCGGCAGCCTTCCGTCACCCTCGTCGACTTGGCCAGCGGAACGGGCTCCACATTCCGCGTGCTGAGTCCGCGCATCAGCGCGCGCCAGACTTGGCGGCTCGTCGATAACGATCTCAGTCTGCTTGCCCGCGTTCCGCCTTCCTCCCCGCCCCGCATCCACGTGACCGCCGCGCCGATCGATCTCAATCGCGATCTGGAAGCGGCATTCGACAGCGCGGCGGACCTGATCACCACCTCAGCGCTGCTCGATCTTGTTTCGAGCGACTGGTTGAACCGACTCGCGCTCGAAGCTGCCGCGCGCCGTTTGCCCGTTTATGCCGCGCTGAGCTATGACGGTCGCGCCGAGCTGGCGCCTGCAGATCCGACCGATCGGCGCATCGTTGACGCGGTGAACCGCCATCAGCGCACCGACAAGGGATTCGGTCCCGCGCTGGGGCCATCAGCCGCGCAGACAGCGATCGAGACCTTCGAGCGCATTGGCTATACGGTCTCGCACGGTTTGGCCGATTGGGAGTTCGGACCGACGGATCGCGAGATCCAGATGGAGGTCCTGTCGGGGTGGGCTGGAGCCGCGCGCGAGATCGGTGATCCGCCGCTGAGTGAGATCGCCGACTGGCTCGAGCGACGGCGCGGTCTGATCGCTGCGGGACGTTCGTCGCTCCGTGTCGGTCACGTCGATCTGCTTGCGTGCCCCGCCGGAATGCTCTGAGCGGAGGCGGGAAGCGCCTCGCCGCGCGCGATCAGGCGCCGCATCTCGGCCAGAACCCGCTGGCTGACCGCATCCCCGGCATCGGCCGGGCGAACCGACGGCCCGAAGGCGACCCTTACGGTGACGTTGCGCAGCGCGGGCACGAGCATCTGAAGGTTGGAGGCGAGCCACCAGCGGTCCTCCTCTCGACGACGCAGATAAGTGAGGGGGTTGCGAAGGGCAATAGGGGATAACACGCCGCTGACCGCGACGGGAACGACGGTGAGGTCCGGGGCCAGGCGTGCAAACAGGTCTACGCTCGTCGACCAGCGCTCGAGCGCCTCGATCGCGCCCGGCCACACTGCCGGGTCTGGCTCCATGCGTCCCGCCGGAAAGTTCAAAAGCGCACCACCACGTTTTAGATGTCCGGCCGCCGACTTCAGGACCGCGAACCGGTTCGGGGAAGCCTTCGCGACCGAGATCAGGTAGCGAGAGGTATTCGGGAGCGCGTCCAGGAGTGGCCACTGGGCTGCTACTACGCGTACGTCCTGCCTCGGGATGGAGCTGAACAGGGCAACAGCGTCAGCCAGCCCCGGGTGATTGGAGACCAGCAGCAACGGACCCCCTGTCGGCACGCGCTCTCGGCCCTCTATCTCCACTCGCCCGACCATCCGCTCCAGCGCCCAGGCGCCCCCGGCACTGAGCCCCGATTCGCCCACGATCCGGTCGTAGCTCGCGATTTCACGCGCCACGCGCTGCGCCGGAACTCGGGAGAGCCACTCCAGGAAGCGCCGGCCGCGGCGCAGCCCACCCAGGCCAAAGCCGGACAGGAGATCATCAACGCACACCCGCGTGAGCGCTTCGATCTGCTCCCGCTCCGTCAGCATCGCTACACCTTCCTTACAGCCGGCACGCGCTGAGCCGACAGATCGCAGTCGAGCAGCACTTCATCGTCGAGTCTGTGCACATGCATGTGGGCACGCAACGCCTGATCGGCACGTTCGATCGGCGGCAGCGCGAGACCGACGCGCCCGGAGCCGAGCACGATCGGGGCCACGATCAAATGCAGCCGGTCGAGGCAGCCGGCAGCCAGGAACCGCGAAACGGTGTCCGCGCCGCCTTCGATGAGGATCCGGCGCAGGCCGCGCTCGGCCAGGGCACAAAGGATTGCCGACGGTGCGATCTGGCCCCCGGACTTCGGCAATCCCACGATCTCGATGCCCTGAGGCAGCGGCGGCCGCACGCCGCTGCCGCTCAGCACGATACGTCGCACCCCGTCGTCGGCGAGGAGCCGGGCGCTCGCAGGCAGGCGTCCGGAGGGGTCAATCACCACGCGATCAGGATGTGGGCCTGAAACGCGCCGCACGGTCAGCTGCGGATCGTCCGCGAGCGCCGTCCCGATCCCGATGACCACTGCATCGACCAAGGCGCGCAGCCTGTGCAAGTGCGCCAGCCCAGCCGGTCCATTGATGTAGTGCGAATGTCCGGTCGGGGCGGCGACGCGGCCGTCAAGCGACTGTCCGAGCTGGCCGACGACCACCAGATCGTCGGCCTTTCCGGCGCGTAGCGGTCCGAAGACTGCTTCCCAGGGGGGCGGTAGTGGAACCGCCGC
>DATIUU010000137.1:0-2626 GCA_035466635.1 Woeseiaceae bacterium | reverse complement strand
CAGCGCGGTGTATTCGAACGGTGCGAGAACGGCAGGCGGCGCTCGGCGGTATCCTCCGACCAGGCCGATCCAGGCGATGACGGAACACGCGCCTGCCGTGACAAACAGCATCCAGCCCGTGACGTCCGGCGCTATCCAGTCTCCATCCACCGAGAGCAGTCCCGAGATCAGCATCGGCCCGGCGATCACGTACACCGACAGGCCGAAGGTCGACTCCGTGTCGGCGAGCTTGCGGGCGGTGATCGCCAGGCAGGCATAGCAGAGGGCCGCGAAGAGCACGCTCATTGCAGCGAACGACAGTGTCCCCGTGCCGGGGCGCAGGATCATGAGCACACCGGCGAACCCTGCAACGACGGCCAGCCAGCGGCGCCAGCCCACGTGTTCGCCGAGCAGTGGCACGGACAGCGCCGTCATTATCAGCGGCGCCGTGAATCCCAGCGTGAGCGCGTCGATGAGCGGCATTTTCGAGAGACCGTAGAAGAAACCGAACATTGCCCCGCAGGCCAGCAGCGTGCGCAACAGGTGCCAGCGCCAGCGGCGCGTCACGAGACTCCTGAACCTGCCGAACTGCCGTGCAAGCAGCAGGAACAGGAGCAGCCCGATGAGGCTGCGCAGGAAAACGAACTGCTCGAGCGGATAGGTTTCGAGTATCGCCTTCGCACAGAGGTCGAGGCCGAGGCCGCCCATGACCCCGAGCAGTATCAACGCGATCGCACTGCCGACCGGTGCGTTGTGAGTTTCCTGAACCACGGATAAACGGGTGCCTCGAGTGGGTTAGGGCCGCCCTGCATGTTCTCATGGGTCCCGCGGGCTTCCCAGCAGTTCAGCTTCGATTCATGCGTCTGCGCGTTAAATGGAATCGTCGAAAAGCGAATCGAGGAAGGACTCATGTTCACGGCACAGCTTGACAGAAAACCGGCGATCGCACTGTTGACTGCGGCGGCGATCCTGGTGGCGATATCGGCAACGTCGGCGGCAGCGGTCGCCGGGGACGACGCGGACAGGCGCATCACTCTCTCGACCCATTCGCAGGGCGACGGGCGCGAAAGCGCTGTCGCGTTAAAGGAATCCCGTGACGAATACGAGGCACTGGGTACGAGCGCCAGGAGTCGCGACAAGGACAGGTTGCGCGCATCGTCGAAGGCATCGTCGGTCCAGTCGGCGTCGGCCAACGCGGATTTCTGGTTCTATGTTGCCGACATCGAACTCTACGGCGACAGCGACCGCGACGGTTATTACTCGGGCATCGACCTGTTGTTCGATGTCGACACGTACTACTCCGTGGCCGAGATTTACGCGGTGGCCTACCTGAGCCACGAAGGCGGGCCCTGGGAGGAATACGCGGTAACCGAGGACTTCACGATCTTCGGCTCGTCGGGTACCGACGACTACGTCATCGTAACGGACCTGGTGTCGGGCTACCCGAGGGGCGACTACGACATTCTCATCGAGGTATTCGACGCCGATACGTCCGAGTTCCTCGCCTGGTTCGGCCCCGAGGATACGTCGGAGCTGGCATTCCTGCCGCTCGAGGACATGGAACGTGATACACCGCCGCCGGAAACGCGCGTGACGGTCAATAGCGGCGGGGGCGGTGCGAGCGACCTGTTGCTGCTCGTCCTGCTCGGCTGCTCCGCGGCCGCCACGGGGCGGCGGTGCCTCAGGAAGGCGTAGCCGTACCCGCAGCAGGCTCGACCTGGCGGCGTGCGGTTCGCAGGACTTTCCTGCCCCACGCCGCCAGCTTGTCGAAATAGATGTACAGCGCCGGCACCACGAACAGCGATACCACGGTCGAGAACGCGAGGCCGCCGATGATCGCGCGGGCCATCGGGTAATACGGCGGCCCGTCGCCACCGATCTGCGTACTACCCAGCGCGAGCGGTGTCAGTCCCACGATCGTCGTCGCGACGGTCATCAGGATCGGGCGCAATCGGTCGCGCCCTGCGTCGACGATTGCCGCATCGCGCGACAGGCCCTGCATGCGCAGGTTGTTCACGTGGTCGACCAGCACGATGCCGTTGTTAACGACCACGCCGATGAGGATCATGATGCCGATCATGGCCATGAACGAGAACGTGGTGCCGGTCGCGGCGAAGAACAGGAATACGCCGAAGATCGAAAACAGGATCGAGCCGAGAATGATCGAGAACGGCAGCAACAGGGACTCGAACAACGCAGCCATGACGAGGAATATGCAGGCGATGCCGAGCAGGATGTTGGTGGCCATCATCGCCTGGGTCTCGTCGGTCCGCTCGAAACCGCGTCCCTCTTTCCAGCTGTAGCCCGGTGGCAGCTCGATCTGGTCCATCAGGCTCTTTACGGCGGGCCTGACGTCTTCCTTGCTGACACCGTCTTCCAGGTTTCCGGAGAGGATCACCGCCGTCTGCCGGTCAGTGCGCCGGATGGTGGCCGGCGAGCGGCTGACATGGAGTGATGCAACGCTGCCCAGATTGATGCGCCGGCCGTCCGGCGTGAACAAGGGCAGGCTGGCAAGCTGCTCGACGCTCTGCTTGTCATCCTCCCTGAAAGCGAGCCGGACCTCGATCTCACCCGCTTCTCCGCGAAACTCCCGCAGGTTTTCGCCGCGCATGGCAATGGCGACGGTCTGCGCAATATCGGCAGCCGT
>DATIUU010000136.1:0-1566 GCA_035466635.1 Woeseiaceae bacterium | reverse complement strand
CACCGGCGCGATCATCGGGCTCTGGGTCTTCGGCTCGACGGTCAACATCTACAGCCAGATCGGCGCCATCATGCTGATCGGGCTTGCCGCCAAGAACGGTATCCTGATCGTCGAGTTCGCCAACCAGCTGCGCGACCGCGGTGAGGACTATCGCGAGGCCGTGATCCATGCCGCCCGCACGCGCCTGCGCCCCGTGCTCATGACCAGCATGTGCACGGCATTCGGCGCCGTGCCGCTGCTGCTTGCCTCGGGCGCCGGGGAACTTTCGCGCCAGTCGATCGGCGCCGTCGTCTTCTTCGGCGTGACGTTCTCCGTGCTGTTGACGCTGGTGGTCGTTCCGACCGTCTACATGCTGGTCGCGAAGAACACCCACTCGCCGGAGTACATATCGCAGCTCATCGACAAGCTGGCGTCATCGCCCGGGAACCGCAAGGCAACGGAAACCTGAGCGGGGGTCGTCGCTCGCGATGATCAAACTGCTGCTCGCCGCCGTCGCCTGTTATGCCCTGCTGGCGATCGTGGTCTACCTCATGCAGGCACGTATGCTGTACCTGCCGGACGTCCCGGGCCGCTCGCTCGACCGCACGCCCGCCGACATCGGCGCCGACTACAGCGACGTCTGGATCCGGACGAGCGACGGCGTCCGGCTCCACGGCTGGTTCCTGCCCGGCGACTCCGATCGCGTGCTGCTGTTCTTCCACGGCAACGCGGGCAACATCTCGCACCGGCTGGAATCGATCCGCCTGTTCCTGCAGCTCGGCTTGTCGGTGCTGATCATCGACTATCGCGGTTACGGGCAGAGCGAAGGGCGCACGACGGAACAGGGCATCTACCGCGATGCGGATGCGGCGTGGCGGTTCCTCGTGGAAGCCGGCGAAACGCCGGCAGCGCGCATCGTCCTGTTCGGCCGTTCGATGGGTGCGTCCGCCGCGGCCTAACTCGCCGCACGGCAGCGGCCCGCGGCACTGGTCGTCGAGTCGTCGTTTACGTCCGTGCCGGATATCGCGGCCGAATACTATCCATGGCTGCCGGTGCGCTGGCTGAGCCGCCTGCGCCACCCGACGGCAGACTTCGTGCGGCAGGCCGGCTGTCCCGTGCTCGTGATCCACAGCCGTGACGACGAAATCGTGCCGTTCCGTCATGGCGAGGCGATATTCGCGGCGGCCGGCGAGCCGGGGGCCTTCCTCGAGATTCGCGGCACGCACAACGACGCGTTCCTGGCGGACGAGCAGAACTACCTCGACGGACTGCGAACGTTCCTCAATGGGCTCTAACTAATCGACTTTGTGAAATAAAGAAGCCGGGCAAGGCCCGGCTTCTCTGTCGCGCGCCGAGGCGCGCTCCTGCAATGGCGCACGAGTTATTCTTCCGCAGCGACCTTCGCTTCCGCGGCCTGCTCCGTGAGCATCACGATGGCCATCGGCGCGGCGTCTCCCGGGCGCGGACCCATCTTCAGGATGCGCAGGTAGCCACCCGGACGGTCCTTGAACCTCGGACCCAGCTCCGAAAACAGCTTGCCGACCGCTTCCTTGTCGCGCAGGCGATCGAAGGCCAGGCGGCGGTTGG
>DATIUU010000135.1:0-7191 GCA_035466635.1 Woeseiaceae bacterium | reverse complement strand
CGTGATGGCGGCGATGAGCGAGGCCTCCGAGTGCACGACGCGCATGCCGCGGCCGCCACCGCCGCCCGAGGCCTTGATGATGATCGGGTAACCGATGTCACGGGCGAGGCGCAGGTTTTCGTCGTTGTCGTCGCCGAGCGGCCCGTCGGACCCGGGGACGCAGGGCACGCCGGCTTCCTTCATCGCCCGGATGGCCGATACCTTGTCGCCCATGAGCCGGATCGCATCCGACGGCGGGCCGATGAACACGAACCCCGAGGATTCGCAGCGTTCGGCAAAATCGGCATTCTCCGAGAGAAATCCGTAGCCGGGGTGTATGCCCACGGCATCGGTGACTTCCGCGGCGCTGATGATCGCGGGCATGTTCAGGTAGCTGTCAACCGAGGGCGGCGGCCCGATGCACACGGTCTCATCCGCCAGCAACACGTGCTTCAGGGTGTTGTCCGCACTCGAGTGCACCGCGACGGTTTTGATCCCGAGTTCGCGGCAGGCCCGCAGGATGCGCAGCGCAATCTCGCCGCGATTGGCTATGACGATTTTATCGAGCATCTGGCTGCGACCCGTTACTCAGCAGCGCGCTGGTCGATGACGAACAGCGTCTGGCCGTATTCCACCGGCTCGCCGTTCTGCACGCGGATCGACTTGATCACGCCCGAAACATCGGCTTCGATCTGGTTCATCATTTTCATGGCTTCGATGATGCAGAGCGTGTCGCCCTCGCTGATCCGGTCGCCGACCTGGACGTAAGCGGCCGCACCCGGCGAGGACGATGCGTAGAACGTGCCGACCATCGGCGCGCTGACCAGGAAGCCTTCTTCCTCGGCCGGTTCTGCCGGCTGCGCGGCGGCGGGCGCCGCAGCGGCCGCTGCCTGGGGCGCAGCCGGGGCGGTGGCATAGGGCATCGATGCCTGTGCAATCATTGCACCCGACGGGTAGCGGCTGATGCGCACCGATTCCTCGCATTCCGTGATTTCGATCTCGGCGATACCGGATTCGTCCAGCAGCTCGATGAGTTTTTTGACTTTTCTGATATCCATTACTTGTCCTCATCCTGCGCGACGTAGGTCGCGGCAGCCCGCACGGCCAGCTCGTAGCCGTAGGCGCCGAACCCGAACAGGCAGGCGGTAGCGATGTCACTGAAAAAACTGTTGTGGCGAAATTGCTCGCGCGCAAAGGTGTTGCTCAGATGAATCTCGATGAACGGGATACCAACGGCGAGCAGCGCGTCGCGCAGTGCGACGCTGGTGTGGGTATAGGCGCCGGGATTGATGATGATGAAATCGACGCCGTCGCCCGCCGCCTGCTGCACCCGGTCGATCAGTTCGTGCTCGGCGTTGCTCTGGTAGCAGGCGAGGTCGTGGCCGAGCTCGGTGGCGACGGCCCGGCTTTGTGCCTCGATATCGGCAAGCGTGGTGGCGCCGTAGACGTCGGGCTCGCGTGAACCGAGCAGGTTCAGGTTCGGGCCGTTAATGAGGAGAAGCGTCGACATTCTTGGCCAGTTCCAGCCAGTTCACCGAAGATGGCCGCAATTCTACCTGCATTTCACGAATTTGGAACATGAATCGGCAGGGCGCAGGCGCCGCGAGGTATTTCTCGCCGTCATGGCTCGCTTCGATCCGCTTTACGTCCGTCGAGGAATACCCCGCGGCGCCTGCGCTGAGAGACTCGCGCACCGATCGCGGCCCTCGAGGGGTCTACAGTTCGAGGGCCTTGCGCGCGGTGTCGTTGTCGATCTCGCCGGCGTCGAGGCGTGCGAGGACCTCGCTGATCTTGTCGAGGTCGGGGCGATGCAATTCGCCGAAATGGGCGTTCAGGTACTCGCCGTCCGCGCTGACGATCATGGTGAAGGGCATGGCATGGAATTGCAGGCCCGATTGTTCGGCAACGGCCATCGCGTCCATCTCGCCGACGAGAATCGGGTAATTGAATTCCGCTGCAGCGGCAAACTGCCGGACGTCTTCCATGACGTCGACGGCGATGCCGATGACCAGGATCCCGTCGTCGCCCTGTTCGGCCTGGAACTCCTTGAGTAGCGGTATCTCGCGGCGGCAGGGCGCGCACCAGGTCGCCCAGAAGTTCAGCATCCGGTGCCGGCCGGCGAAATCGTCGAAATCCCGCATCTCGCCGTCGAGCCCCAGCAGCGAAAAGGAAGGACGTGAATGGGTCTCGAGAGCCGGCACTTCCAGCGTACCGGCTGCAGCCGGCTGCGCGGCTGGCCCCCCGGCATCGACGGCCGCCATGCGGCCTGCCATGAACAGCGCGCCGGCCATGAGACTCAGCAGCGCGACACCGAAAATCAGAAGTACTTTTGACAAGTTGCTATTCCCATCGGCAGGAGTGCTTTTCGAAGCGCTCCTGCGAGTTCTATTGATTACCCGTGCTGGCGGTTACCGGCGTCGCGGCGATCGCTTTCAGCGCATGCTCGGCGAAGGCCTCCGCCTTCATGTAGCCCACGACTTCGTAGCCGTGGCGCTGCTGGCCGTCCACGCCGAAGAAAATGATGGTGGGCGGTCCGAAGACGCCGAACCGGTCGAGCAACGCCTTGTCCTCGGCGTCGTTCGCGGTGACGTCCGCCTGCAGCCAGACGGTGGTCGACAGCGCGGCCTGCACCTGGTCGTCGGTAAACGTCCAAGCCTCCATTTCCTTGCACGATACGCACCAGTCCGCATAGAAGTCGAGCATCACGGTCTTGCCCTGCTGCGAGGCGGCCGCGATCTCGCGGTCGAGGTCCGTCACCGTCTTGATGCGCCGGAAGGGCAGCTCGTCGTGGCTGGCAACGGCCGCTCCGCCCGCGGCGCCGCCGAGGTTGACGCTCGCGAGCGGCTGCAGGGGGTTCGTGCCGCCCGTCGCGGCGCCGATCACGAGCAAGATAGCGTAGATGATGGCGAGCCCGCCGAAGCCCTTGCCGAGTTTCTGCGGCACGGTCGATTCGGCCGTCAGCGTGGTGAGGCCGCCCATGAACACGCCGGCCATGAACACCAGCACGGCCCACGTCGCCATGATGAGCGTGGCTGGCAGGAAGCGCGACAGCATCCAGATCGCGAGGCCCAGCATCATGAAGCCGAACGCGCCCTTGACGGCGATCATCCACGGTCCGGCCTTGGGCAGGAACTTGCCCTGCGCCGCGCCGACCAGCAGCAGCGGCGCGCCCATACCGAGGCTCATGGCGAACAGGGCGACGCCGCCGCGGAAGTAGTCGCCGGACTGTGACATCACGGCGAGCGCGGCGACGAGCGCCGGGGCGACGCAGGCCGTGACGATGAGGGACGACAGTGCGCCCATGACAAAAGCGCCGATCACGGTACCGCTCTTCTGGTTGCTGCTGATCGTCGCAAGCCTGCTCTGCAGCGAACTCGGCATCTGCAGGTCGAAGACGCCGAACATCGCGAGCGCCAGCGCGACGAACAGCAGCGCGAACACGCTCAGGACCCACGGCTGGTTGAACGCCGCCTGCACCTGCGCGCCGGCCGCGACCGCGACCACGCCGGCAGCGGTGTAGACGATCGCCATGCCCATGACGTAACTGAAGGCGAGACCGAAGCCGCGTGCCGGCGTGACGTCATCACCCTCGCCGGCGATGATCGCCGTCAATATCGGGATCATCGGCAGCACGCACGGGGTAAACGCAAGCAGCAGCCCGAAACCGAACATGGCGGTGATGACGAACCAGACGGGCGAACCGCTGATGATCTCGGCGATCCGGCCCTGCTCGGACACCGGTGCTGCCGGCGCGCCGCCGGATGGCGCTGCGGCTGCCTCCAGTTCACTGACGACGACGGCCGCGGGCAGGCTCACCGTCATCACGCGGGTTTGCGGCAGGTAGCAGAGGCCGCCATCGGCACAGCCCTGGTAACCGACTTCGAGTTCGAGGTCCATGGCGTCGGGCGTCGCCCGTGCGATCGCGAGGCGGCCGATGACCTCGCCGTAATAAACCTCGGACTCGCCGAAGAATTCGTCGTACTTGAGCTTGCCCTTCGGCAGGTCGAGCTGGCCGGCCTGCGCGTTCGGGCTCAGCGACTTCGCGGTGATCCGGTGCTTGTAGACGTAGAAGCCGGGCTCGATCCGGATGCCGATCTCGACCGTGTTGCCGTCGACGGGGAAGACGTCGGGGAAGAACACCTCCTCCGGTGGCGGAAATTCACTCGTGCCGCCGGCGGCGAGGCTGCCGAGATCGAGCTTGCCGCCGTCCGCTTTCGGCTTGCTGAGCTCGACGGTCTCGATCCAGGTCTGCGGCATGTAGCAGAAGCCGCCGTCGGTGCAGCCGCGGCTCCTGATGGTCAGCATCAACGAGGCCGGCTTCTCGCCGCTCACCGTGTACGGGATACGGACGAAGAAGTTACCGCGGTAGATGACCTGTTCGCCGAGGAACTCGTCGTCGTAGACCTTGCCTTCCGGCAACTCGGGCTCGCCGAGCACGATGGCAGGGTCGGCCGACTCGAAGCCGAAGGCGCTCCGGTACATGTAGAAGCCGTCCTCGACGGCCCAGTCGATCTCGATGGCATCGCCGGCGTCGAAGACGACGTAGCGGAACACCTCCTCCGGGCGGGGAGGCTGGTCCTGGGCCGCAGGGGCGAGCGCCGGCGCGACCAGCGTTGCGGCGAGCATCAGGCGGAAAATCAGCGAAGTCATTTTCATCATCACGTGGCCAGGACCGGGTGTTGCTGCCAGATAGACCCACGGGGGGGCGGAATGTTTCCAAATCACGTCCGGCGCGCTGCAGGATACCGGCGGCGGCGGGCATTGTCATGGATGGCCGTCGCGTTTTTGGACCTTTCGTGTGCCGCGGCGCTTGAAATTTGGGGCGCCATCCCTATCATTAGCACTCCTTGAGGCCGAGTGCTAACAGCGCGGCCCGGAAGACCGCAAGAAGCCGGTTATAAATCAACAGTTTACAGGAGAATGAAACCATGAAGATTCGTCCGCTTCATGATCGGGTCATCGTCAAGCGCATGGAAGAAGAGCGCAAGACGCCAGGCGGCATCGTCATTCCGGACGCCGCGACGGAAAAACCGATCAAGGGTGAAGTCATTGCCGCCGGTAACGGCAAAATTCTCGAAAACGGCGACATTCGGGCCCTGGACGTCAAGGTTGGCGACAAGGTTCTGTTTGGCAAGTACGCCGGCACCGAGGTCAAGGTCGATGGTGAAGAGCTGCTGGTGATGAAGGAAGACGACATCATGGCGGTGATCGAGTCCTGAGAACCCGTTAATCCATCCACTAATTCAACTTGGCGGCTCGTGCCGCCGTAGATATCAGAGGAAATACACATGGCTGCTAAAGAAGTACGGTTTGGCGACGACGCGCGGCACAAGATGTTCGCTGGCGTAAACGTCCTCGCCAACGCAGTAAAGGTGACGCTCGGCCCGAAGGGCCGCAACGCGGTGCTCGACAAGAGCTTCGGCGCACCGACGGTGACGAAGGACGGCGTTTCCGTCGCGAAGGAAATCGAGCTCGAAGACAAGTTCGAGAACATGGGCGCGCAGATGGTCAAGGAAGTTGCCTCGCAGACGTCGGACGAGGCCGGTGACGGCACCACGACCGCGACCGTCCTGGCACAGGCAATTCTGCGCGAAGGCCTGAAGTCGGTTGCGGCCGGCATGAACCCGATGGACCTGAAGCGCGGCATCGACAAGGCGACCATCGCGATCGTCGAAGAGCTCAAGAAGCTGTCCAAGCCCTGCGAAGACGCCAAGGCGATTGCGCAGGTCGGCAGCATCTCGGCGAACTCGGATGTCGAGATCGGCGAGATCATCTCCGAAGCGATGGAGAAGGTCGGCAAGGAAGGCGTCATCACGGTCGAAGAGGGCCAGGGCCTGCAGAATGAACTCGACGTCGTCGAGGGCATGCAGTTCGATCGCGGCTACCTGTCGCCGTACTTCATCAATGAGCCGACCAGCCAGCAGGTCGAGCACGACAATCCGCTGATCCTGCTGCACGACAAGAAGATCTCGAATATCCGCGACATGCTGCCGGTGCTCGAGGCGGTCGCGAAAGCTGGCCGTCCGCTGGTCATCGTCGCCGAGGACGTCGAAGGCGAGGCGCTGGCGACGCTGGTCGTCAACAACATCCGCGGTATCGTCAAGGTTGCTGCCGTCAAGGCGCCCGGCTTCGGCGATCGTCGCAAGGCCATGCTGCAGGACATCGCGATCCTGACGGGCGGCCAGGTGATCTCGGAAGAAGTGGGCCTGTCGCTCGAGAAGGCGACGCTCGACGATCTCGGTGAGGCCAAGAAGATCCAGATCTCCAAGGAGACCACCACGATCATCGACGGTGCCGGGCGTGCCGAAGACATCCACGGCCGCGTCGAGCAGATCAACCGCGAGATCGAGGAGTCGACGTCGGACTACGACCGCGAGAAGCTCCAGGAGCGCGTTGCCAAGCTGTCCGGCGGCGTTGCCGTGATCAAGGTCGGCGCTGCGACCGAAGTCGAGATGAAGGAAAAGAAGGCTCGCGTCGAAGACGCGCTGCACGCGACCCGCGCCGCAGTCGAAGAAGGCGTCGTGCCGGGTGGCGGTGTTGCCTTCATCCGTGCAGTCAAGTCGATCGGCAAGCTGAAAGGCGACAACCACGACCAGGACGTCGGTATCAGCATCCTGAAGCGTGCCGTCGAAGAACCGCTGCGCCAGATCGTTCGCAACGCCGGCGGTGACGCCAGCGTCGTGCTGAACGCCGTTGCCCTGGGCAAGGGCAACTACGGCTACAACGCGGCCACCGACGAATACGTCGACATGATCGAGGCCGGTATCCTCGATCCGACGAAGGTAACGCGTCATGCGCTGCAGAACGCCGCATCCGTGTCCGGGCTGCTGCTGACGACCGAGGCTATGATTGCCGAGGTACCGAAGCAAGAAAGCCATGCAATGCCCGACATGGGCGGCATGGGCGGCATGGGCGGCATGATGTAAGCCACCCGTCTCGCAAGACGAGAAAGCCCGGCTCCGGCCGGGCTTTTTTTTGGTTCTTCGCACATTACCGGGATTTGTCCTATTTTTCGCTGATTGCTGAGGCGAGGAGAGGACGATGGGTCGGGACGAGGAGCTGTTGGCGGCGTTGGGTGGTTGGTCGGGCTTCGAGATCGCAGATTTTGAACGCCGGGGCAATGACCCGGAAGAGATCTGGATTACCTTGCGGCGCCGTGCCGATACGCTGCTGTACTGCGGTGAGTGCGGCCGCGAGGCGTCACGCATCCAC
>DATIUU010000134.1:0-17841 GCA_035466635.1 Woeseiaceae bacterium | reverse complement strand
GTTGACCAGCTTGATGACGGGCGCTTCGCCCGCGAGTTCCTTCAGTTGCTCGACGTCGTCGAGGTACTGGGCCGCGACGATGTCGGTGTGGCCGCCACCGTTCCCGCCGGGCCGCGCTTCGAAGAGCTGCTCCAGCGCGTATTCGATCTCGGAGGGAGCGCCCAGGCGCGGCGCCACGTCCTTGCCGCTGCGGAGCTTCAGGGCCTCGATCACGTAGTCGTCGAGCGGGTCGGCCATCACGACCGACAGGGTCGTGTCGTCCTCGTCGAGGACCAGGGCCTTGTTCTTCTTCAGGAAGCGCTCGGTGATCCGCGTGCCGTCCGCTCGTTCTTCCGGATAGCAGGCGCGGTCGACGAGTTCCAGCTTGAGCTGTGTCGAGAGGCTCTCGGCAACGTCTCTTTCAGAAACCAGGCCGAGCTTGACGAGGATGGAGCCGATGCGCTCCCAGTCGTCCTGCTCTTTTTGCAGGCGCAAGGCACGGTCGACGTCGGCGGCTTCGAGTTTGCCAACGCCGACGAGCAGCCCGCACAATGGCGGCTGCTCTGGTTTGCCTACGGCTACTAATCGCGCAGGCCCGACTTTTTCTGCGGCTAGGGTGGTCATCGGGCGCCACTTCTTCTGGTTTCTTGTAGTCGACGCTTATGCTAGCCCCGGGCGGCCTGCCGGTAACCGGTCATCGGGACTGATCCGGACTGGACTTAATGTAGGAATTTAAAGGAAAAAACCTGATCGAAAGTCGGGTGTGCCGGGCGCGGGCAGCGGGTAGTCTGGGACGACACTGAACGTAGCCTGCAATTATGAAGAAATCCGCCTGTAACCTGACGCTGCTGGTTATGGCCCTGCTACTGGTATCCTGCGCCAGTGCGCCGCCCGCGACGACCGATGCCGGTCCGGGTGCCGCGTCGGCACAGGAACCCGAGGCCGCCAGCGGAAAAGATCAGGACCGATCATCCGCCGGCCGCTCGTCGGCCGCGCCGGTTCCGTCAACCGAAGAACCCCGGGGCGACACGGTTCGCAAGGGCTCCGGTGTGTTCGTGCAGGGCGCCGGCACCGGCGCCGGCAGCGGCTATGCCGAGGCGGACGGCGTCACGCTCAATTTCGAGAACGCCAGCCTGCCCGAGTTCCTGCGCGTCGTCTTCGAGTCGATCCTCAACGAGAACTACCTGCTGGCCCCCGGCATCAACGGCGTCGTAACGCTGCATACCACGCGACCGGTCACCCCGGACACCGTCCTGCCGATCGTCGAGGCCGTGCTGGAGCAGAACGGTGCCGCGCTGATCCGCGACGAGGGCCTGTTCAGGATATTGCCGCTCGGCGAAGCGGCCGGTGCCGCGAACTCGCCGGCCGTGGGGCGCTATCCGTCGTCGAGCCGCAAGGGCTACAGCATCCAGGTGGTGCCGCTGCAGCACGTCGCGGCGAGCGAACTGGAGGGCATCCTCGCGCCGTTCGTTCCGGAAGGCAGCTCGGTCAGCATCGACAGGACGCGCAACGTACTGATCCTGTCCGGGCCGAAGTTCCGGCTCGACGACCTGCTCGCGACCGTGCGCACGTTCGACGTGGACTGGCTCGCCGGCATGTCGTTCGGCATGTTCCGGCTGGAATACGCCGACGCGGTGTCGGTCGTCGAGGAGATCGAGACCATCATCGATGCGGGCGGCAACACGCCGCTTGCCGGCATCGTCCGGGTCATGCCGATCGAGCGCATCAACGGCGTGCTCGTGATCACGCACCGGCCGGAGCACATCGATGCCATCCAGGCGCTGATCCGGGAATTCGACTGGGGCCTCGAGGGCGCCGCCGGCCGCCGCCTGTTCGTCTACGAGCTGGAGAACGGCAAGGCAGAGAACATCGCCAGCGTGCTGCAGCAGATCTACGGCCAGAAGGAGCTCGAGGCGTCGAGCAGCGGCGAACTCGCCGTGCCGGGTGCCGCCAGCAGCGTGTTCCGCCGGGCGGAGACCGTTTCCCGGCCGCCGCCGCTGCCGGGGCAGGCGACGGGCACGCGCGCCGTGCGGCCGGCTACGCCCGCGACGATGGCGCTGCCCGGGTCGAACGGAACGGAGTCGGCGGCCGAGTCGGGCGACGGCATCAGTGCCGAGAGTGCCCAGCAGGTCACCATCATCGCCGACCAGGACAACAACGCGATCCTGGTCATGGCGAGCCCGCAGGATTACCGCGCGATCGAGGCGACCATCCGCCGCCTCGACATCTCGCCGCGGCAGGTGCTCATCGAGGCGACGATCGCGGAAGTGACGCTGTCGAACGGCCTGACCTACGGCGTGCGCTGGTTCCTGGAGAACGAGGACTGGGAACTGGGCGTCAATGCGCCGGTGCCGGCGAATGCCTCCGGCCCGGGCCTGGCATTCGCATTCTTTGACGCCACCAGCGACCTGAAAGCGTTCTTCGACGTCTTGGCGACCCAGTCCGACGTCAAATTCCTGTCGACGCCGCAGGTGATGGTGCTCGACAACCAGACGGCGAACATCCGCGTCGGCGACCAGATACCGGTGACCACGCGCAGCTCGCAGAGCACGACGAACCCGGACGCGCCCATCGTCACCGAGGTTCAGTTCCGCGACACCGGTACGCTGCTCACGGTGACGCCGCGGATCAACGCGGGCGGCCAGATTATGCTCGAGATCAGCCAGGAGGTCAGCATCCCCGGTGCGTCGCCCGCGATCGGCGGCGGCGGCAACGTGTCGATCGCGCAGCGCACGATCAACAGCAGCGTCATCGTGCAGAGCGGGCAGACGGTCGTGCTCGGCGGCCTGATACTCGAGACGACCAGCAACGGTAAGTCGGGCGTCCCGATCCTGATGAACATCCCCGGGCTCGGCGCGTTATTCAGCACGAATTCTACGGACACGCTGCGGACCGAGTTGATCATCACCGTGAGCCCGCGCGTCATCGAGGACCCGCGCGAGATGGAAAAGGTTACCGAGGAACTGCGGTTACGCATGGCCAGGGCGAACGAACTGGAGGAGTCGGCAAGGACGTCGAGCGGTACTCCGTAGCGACGCATCGCGTACTCTGGAAAGCAACAACGCCGGTAACGCACCGGCGCCTGCGTAGTGGCAGGGGAGAGTTGGCAGTATGACGAAAAGCCGGTGGATTGCAGTGCTTTCGGGCGCCGTGGCGGCGTCACTGCTCGTCATGCTCATGCTGCCCATGCCGGTGGGTTCCGCCGAGCGTATCTTCGCCGATGCCCTGCTGGTCGCGCTCGTGCTCCTCGCGCTGTTGTACGTCCGTGCAGATCGTGGCGCGCTCAGGAAACTGAGTGACACCAGGGACGACCTCGCACACAAGCTCGAGGGCATGGAGAAGCAACTCGCCGATGCGCAGTCGTTCAGCCAGTCCGTGCTCGACGGCGTGCCCGACCCCGCCATCATCATCGACAAGGACTTCAACATATCGGCGATCAACAAGGCCGCGCTCAGAAATCTCAACGGCGATGCTGCCGGCGAGGCGACGATGCCGTGCTACCGCGCGCTGCACGGGCGCGATACCCCCTGCGACCCGGGCGAGCACCCGTGCGTGCTGACGACGGGCGAATCGTGCAAGCACATCCAGAAACGGGTCGATGCCGACGGCACGGAAACACTGGTCGAACTCAGGGCGACGCCACTCTACGACGAGAACGGCGAGATCACCGGTGCCATCGAGGTGCTGCACAACCTCAACGAGCAGGAGCGCATGGCACTGCGGCTGCAACGCGCGCGGGAGGACGCTGCAACGGCGCATGCGGCCAGGGCGCAGTTCGTGGCGACGATGAGCCACGAGGTGCGCACGCCGCTGAATGCGGTCCTCGGCATGACGGACCTGCTGCGCCTGACCTCGTTGACGCGCAAGCAGAAATCCTACGTGCAGATCATGGAGAGCAGCAGCAACATGCTGCTGAGTCTCGTCGACAACATGATCGACTTCGCCACGATCGAATCCGGCAAGCTGGAGCTGAGGAGCGATTCGTTCTACGTCACCGACCTGCTCGAGCGCGTCCTGGAGATCATGGGCTACCAGGCGTACTCCAAGGGCATCGAACTTGCGGGTGCAACGGACTACGAGCCGGACATCCAGGTCAGTGGTGATTTCCACCGCCTCCAGCAGATCATGATCAACCTCGTCAGCAATGCCATTAAGTTCACCGAGCGCGGCGAGGTCATCGTCGGCGTCGGCGTGGAAACCGGCGGCGCGGGCGATGCGAACCTGACCGTGTCCGTATCCGATACCGGCATCGGCATGTCGGAGGAGACCGCGCAGAAGCTGTTCATGCCATTCGGCTCGCTCAGCGACGAAATCGGCAATCCCAACCAGGGCAGCGGCCTGGGGCTCGTGATCAGCAAGCAGCTCATCGACCGGATGAACGGCCGTATCAGCCTCGAGAGCGAGCTCGGCAAGGGAACGACCGCGTGGTTCACGGTTCCCGTGCGGCGCATTTCGGAGTCCGGCCGTTCCGTCATCGATGGCCGCGGCGGCCTCAGCAACCGCCGCCTGTTGCTCGTCAACGCCAACCCCGAGGTATCTCGATCCATCGCCAGCTTCCTCACTGCCTGGGACATGAGCTGTGATACGGAGGCCCGGCACGAGGAAGTGCCGCGGCGCCTCGAGGCTGCACGGAAGGCGGGCTATCCGTTCGACTGTATCGTGCTCGATGTCGACAACGCGGCGCAGGACCGCCTGGCCGTCGCCCGCTCCATCCGCGCGCAGACCGATCTGCCTATCGTGCTGCTGACCTCCATCGCCCAGCCGCTGGAAGTGGGGCAGGTGTCCACGATCCGCAGCATTCGCTGCGTCAACAAGCCGATATTGCCGAGCGTCCTGCGTTACAACCTGTCGCGCCTGTTCGAGGTCGATCTCGGCGAACCGGGGACGGTGGACGAGGACTTCCAGTCGCTCAGCATCCTCATTGCCGAGGACAACCCGATTAACCGGAAGCTGCTGAAAGGCATGCTGAAGTCCCTCGACTTCGAGGTGGCTACCGTCAACGACGGCCCCGCGGTGCTGACGGCACTGGACGAGAACGCCTACGACCTGATCCTCATGGACTGCCAGATGCCCGGCATGGATGGCGACGAAGTGACCCGCGTGATCCGGGAAGGCGCCCACGGCAAGGCCGGGCAGCCGGTTGTCGTTGCCATTACGGCGGACGTCTCGGTGAATCACAAGGAGAAGTGCATGCAGGCCGGCATGGACGATTTCCTCGCGAAGCCGGTGCGTCTCGACATGCTGAAATCGGGCTTGCGGCGCTGGTCCCTGATGGCGAACTCCCGGCGGCGCCAGCTTCCGGATTGCGCGGACTCCGCCTCGAAAAGCGGCGCAGACATCATCGGCCGGCTGCAGAATCGCGCCGGCATCATCGACCGCAATGCTCTCGAGGAATTCATCACCCTGTTCATCGACGATACGAGCACCCGCATCGACGTCATGCGCGATGCGCTGGCCGAGCAGGACCTGCCGACCCTGCGACGCGAATGCCACGCACTGAAGGGCGCCTGCCTGGAGATGGGCGTGACGAGCCTGGGGAGCTGCTGCGACGCGCTCGGCAAGGCGAGCCGCGATAACCGGCTCGGCGACCTGCCGACCGAGTTCGAACGCCTGGCGGCGGAATTCCAGCGCGTCCGGCCGATCTTCGAGGAGGGCCGAAACCGTCCGGGTTAACGCGCGGAGGGCAGGGAGATCACGCCTTGCTGCACGGCCATCGACACGGCTTCCGTGCGATTCGTCGCGTCGAGCTTGCTCAGGATGGCGTGCACGTGGAATTTCACGGTGGATTCGGAGATGAACAGGGCGGCGCCGATATCGCGGTTGGTCTTGCCTCCGGCCAGCAGCTCGAGCACCTGCTTCTCGCGTTTACTGAACTCGACGACCGGCTGCTTCGCCTTCGCCGAACGCTTGGTCATGTGGCTCATGAGCTTGGCGGCCACCGCGGACTCGATCGCGCTCCTGCCTTCGTTGACGCTGCGGACCGCGCTGACGATTTCTTCCTTCGCGCTGCCCTTGAGCAGGTAGCCGTCGACACCCAGTTCCGCCGCCTGGATGATGTACTCTTCTTCGTCGTGCGAGGTATAGACGATCACCTTGACGTTCGGTGCAATCTCGCGCAGCTCGCGCAATGCATCGACGCCCTGGATGTCGCCGAGTTCGAGATCGAGCAACACGACGTCCGGTGACAGCTCCGCGAGAACGTTCTCGATGCCGCGCATCCCTTCGAGGTCGCCGACGACCTCGATATCCGGCTCCGCATTGAGCATGTGTTTGACGCCATAACGCACCACCGGGTGGTCGTCGACGAGCAAAACACGTATTGGCGGTGTCGAAGAATCTGACATCTTTACATCCCTGCGGGTTGGTGCATGCCGATGGTAGCGGCACGAACGAATCGTGCGAGCGGTCGGATTGTAGCGGATGCTCAGGAAGTTTGGGCCGGCTGTCAATCAACTTACGCTCACTTTGGCACCATAATCCCACGGCCGGGCAACACGGGCCGGCCGCGTTGCCGTCGGCGCGGCAGCCGTCGGCAGGGATTCCTTATATGGTCAAAAAAGCCTAAATAAGTTATTTCGACCGCTGCGCAATGTCGTGGCTAAGTCGTTGAATTCGTGTCGGAAATCTTTACAGAATTTCGAGGCCGGCATCGTATAGCATTGATTTCCATAGCAGGAACACTTCCTGCATTAAAAAAACAACTTGAGGGTAAACCGGCGACGATGACCGCAGCACCGCCGCCGTTCCAGGTGGTCACGAAGTAGACACTTTGAGATGCAACTCAGCACGCGGTCGTTTTCATTAAAATCGCTTGTCGTGGGTATTGTCGCAGTCGGCCTGGTATCGATTGCCATCGTGGTTTATTCGCAATGGCTCGTTACGCGGGACTTCCAGCGCAATACGCTCTTCATGCGCCTGGTGCAGTCCGTGCAGCAGGAACTGGCGACGGCGCACCTGTGGTTCGAGGAGGCGCTCGGCGGCGACCGCTACATCAGCATCGACGACGACGTGCGGGCGCAGATCCAGGCAGCCCAGCTGCTCGTCGACGCCGCGATCTACGGCGGCAACACACCGTTGGGTGAGATACCGGCGCTGCCGGAGGCGCGGCAGAACCTGCAACTCCTGCGCGAGCGCATCACCGAATTCGACCGCATCCTCTCCGAACGCTGGGACGCGCGCGAGACGACCGGTGTGATCGGCGGCGACCTCGACCAGGAATTCGACGCCGTATTCGGGGAAATGCTCGCGCTCTGTACGCGCATCTCCGAGCAGATAGACGGGATCATCGCGGCGGACCGCCAGCAGATTTTCCTGCTCAACGTGCTGATCATCGTGATCCTCGTGACGTCGTTCAGCCTGATCGCAGCGCTGGTCATTCGCAATCGTCACGAACTCGAACAGCGCGCGGTGGTGCTCGCGCGCATGGTGGAGGACCGCACCAGCGCACTGGCCGCGCGGGAAGCCGAGGCGCAGCAGCGCAGCCGCGAGCTCTCCATCGCCCGCGACCAGGCGAATTCGGCGAGCCAGGCCAAGAGCCAGTTCCTGGCCAACATGAGCCACGAGATTCGTACGCCGATGAACGGCGTCATCGGCATGGCGAGCCTGCTTCTGCGCACCGACCTGACGGCCGAGCAGCAGGAATACGCGGAGATCATGCACTCGTCGGGCATGTCGCTCCTGAAGATCATCAACTCGGTGCTCGACTTCTCCAAGATCGAGGCCGGCAAGCTGGTGCTCGAGACGGTGCAGTTCTCGGTGCGCGAGAAACTCGCGGATGTGGCGCAGCTGTTCTCGGCCGAGGCGAAGCGCAAGCAGCTGACGATTAGCTACGCGGTGGCCGACAACGTTCCCGACCTGGTGCGGGGCGACCCCGTGCGGCTCGGCCAGATACTCGCGAATCTCGTGAGCAACGCGATCAAGTTCTCGCACGACGGCAATATCAGCATCGTCTGCGAGTGTGTCGACTGTGACCAGGTCGAGCAGGGCCACGTGCGGATGAAATTCGTCGTGAAGGACTGCGGCATCGGCATCGCGCCGGAAGACCAGAAGAAGTTGTTCCGTGAATTCAGCCAGGTCGACGAATCCGATACCCGCAAGTACGGCGGCACGGGGCTCGGTCTCGTCATCTCGAAAGAGCTGGCGACGCTGATGGGCGGCACGATCGGTGTGGACAGCGAGCGGGGCAAGGGCAGCCGGTTCTGGTTCACCATCGCGGCTGCCGTCGGCTACGGCGACGCCGCGGACATTCCGTCCCTCGAGACCGCGGCAGCTCGTGGGTCGCGGCGAGCAGCGGAAGGACTCGCCGCGCCCGCCAGCGCCGGCAAGGTGCTGGTCGTCGATGACAACGAGGTGAACCTGCTGGTTGCGCAGCGCATGCTGGAACAGCTCGGCTACGAGGTCGCGACCCTGACGAGCGGTGAGGAAGCGATCGAAGCCAGCGAGATGAACAATTTCACGGCAATCCTGATCGATTCGCAGATGCCCGGCATGAGCGGCAACGAGGCCACGCGGATCATCCGCGCGCGGGAGGGCGACAAGCGGCATACGCCGATTATCGCGCTGACTGCAAACGCGATGATGGAGGATCGCGAGCGGGCCTTCGAAGCCGGCGTGGACGACTACCTCAGCAAGCCGGTGTTCGTCGATGAACTCGGGTCGACGCTGCGGCGCGTGCTGAGCGGCAGCATCGAGGTGGCCAACCTGTCCGCGAGCGACCTGCATGCCGGCCCGCCGTCGTCGTCGCTGCCCGAGCGCATACTCGACACGTCGATCGTGGATGAACTGAGCAAGATACAGGGGTCGGGCGATGCCGACCTGTTCAGCGAGCTCGCCGACCAGTTCCTGCAGCAGATGCCCGCGTGGCTGCGCGAACTCGAGGAAGCGGCGCGCGGCAACAACGGCCACGCGGTTCGCCGCCAGGCGCACCGCCTGCTCGGCCTGTGCCGGCAGATCGGCGCCGAGCGCATGGCGGCGCTTTGTGCGCGGATCGAACAGCACAAGGAAGCGTTGCAAGAGGGCGAACTGCTCGAGGAAGTGGCCCGCCTGCAGCAGGAATTCGAGTCCGCCTACCGGGCGCTCGACGATCGTCACCTCGGCGGCTGAGGGCCGCTGTTCTTACTCGCAGTTCGTATTAACCGTGTTGGGATTCTCGCCGCGCCGGGTGGCGTCGGGCGTGCCGGCTCGTGCCGGCCGGGCCGAAAAAGGAAGCCGGCGACAGCGCCACTCTGGTCCTCCGCAGTTCCACAGACTTCATGGCACGTGCTATCGCCGGCATACCTTGACTACACACCCATATAAACGACGAAATTTATTGAGCAGTTGCACTGATTGAACATAATCCAAAAGAATTTCGGACGTATCATTGTTTTATAAATTATTGAAAAAAATAGTTTTTTAGTTTTCGCCGCGCGATTCCGGCCGAAAAGTTTCGCGGATATAGGCGATGATTGCGGCGATCTCGTCCGGCGCCAGGACGTCTTTCCAGGCCGGCATCGAGGTGCCCGGGATGCCGTGCAGGATTCTTTGCCGCAGCGCATTTTCGTCGCTTCCGGGCCGGAACGCCGGGTCGGTGAAGTCGCGCGGCCGCGGCTCGAGGAAGCTGCCGATCCAGTTGCGGCCGGTGCCGTCCGCGGCGTGGCAGAACGCGCAGTTGTCCTGGTACAGCGGCCGGCCCTCGAGGGCCAGTGGCGAGAGGCCCGAGGGATCGGGCGGGATGTCGTGCCGTGCATACGGCGAGGCGCCGGATACCAGGTCCGGGTTCGGGGCGCGATGGCTGAAGTGCTCGCGGGGGTAGGACACGGCCCGCAATTCCCATTCGGGCGCGTCGCCGGTTCCGGTATTCGGCTGGTCGTGGCAGCTGACGCAGGCGTTTTCGTACAGCCGGCGGCCGCGCTGCTGGGTTTCGTCCAGCGATTCCCAGGGCGTGGACAACGGGATGCTGCCGTCGATGAAGGGGAAGGCTTCCGCGTAGCGTTCGTGCCCGGTCCAGCCGTTCTCCGGCGAGTGATAGCGGGCGTCGATACGCTCGGCGGCCATGAAGGATTCGTGGATATAGCGCGCGACGGCGCGGGCCTCGTCCGCGTCGAGGACCGAGGCGAAACTCACCATCGCCGTGCCTTCGCGGCCATTGAGCACGGTCTCGACTATCCGTTCGAGCGGTAATTCGTCCGGGCTGACGCTGGTAAAATCGCGGGGGGGCGGCGACAGGCTGGCGCTCGCGAGCGTCTCTGCGTTGCCCGCGTAGCCGTGGCACTGGTAGCAGTAGTAGCGGTAGATCGCCTCACCGTCGGCGGCGTTTTCGGCCGGCGCGGCATGCGCCCCAGGGAGCATGGCGGCCGCGAACAGGGCCGACTGGATGGCGTTTTTGATCGGTTTGCTCATAATGCGAGTTGCGCATTCTAGAGGCAATCGGCGGTGAGGCAAGTCCACCCGACAACGGTATGGCGGACGTGAGAAGCAGGTTTCGGACAATCCTGGCAGTGGTTGCGTTGCTCGTCGTGGCCGGCAGCGTGCTGGCACGATTCAATGGCGCTGGCAACGCGTGGCCTGCGATCACGCTGACAGAACTCGCCGATGCCGGCAGCACGGTCAGTTCCGCGAGTTTCGCGGGCGAGCCGCGGGTGATCAATTTCTGGGGCTCGTGGTGCGTCGCGTGCCGCGAGGAGCATCCCGTGCTCGAGCGTTTGCGTGCGGAGCAGGGCGTCGCATTGCTCGGCGTCAACCACCTGGACGAGCGCGAGGACGCGCTGCGCTGGCTGGATTACTTCGGCGATCCGTACGTCACGAGTCTGTACGACGCCGAAGGCCGCATCGGCGCGGCGCTGGATATCGAGGCGCTGCCGGTGACGCTGGTCGTCGATGCCGACGGCGTGATCCGCTACCGCCACCTCGGTGTATTGGACAACAGCACGGCGGATACGGTAATAGTGCCGCTTTTGGACAGCCTTCGAAGGGATGACTGAGATGCTGAGATTGTGGACGTCGAGTATCGTCCTGGCCGGCCTGCTCGTTGCGCTCCCCGGCGCAGGACAGGCAAGGGCCGACGAGGCGTCGGATGCTTATACACGAGCGATGGCCGCGTATAATCGCGGCGACCTTCCGGGAGCGCTGCCGTTGTTCCGTGAGGCGGCGGAGCAGGGCTCCGCTGACGCGCAGGTATGGCTCGGCTACCTGCTCGATTTCGCCGAGGACGACGTCGAGGCCGTGCGCTGGTATCGGGCCGCTGCAGACCACGGGCATGCCGACGGGCTGGCCGGGCTGGCCGATATGTACGCGAAAGGCGAGGGCGTGGAGAAAGATCTCGACGAGGCAAGGTCGTTGTACGAAAAGGCAGCCGACGCCGGTAACGATCGTGCGGCACGCGTGCTGGCGCAGGCCTACAAAAATGGTGGCCTTGGCGTCGAGCCCGACGCCGGCAGGGCGGCCTACTGGCAGTCGCGAGCAGCCGAACTGGCTGGCAGCAAGACACAACAGGAATGATCATGACGTACCAAAAGACCTTGCTGCCGGTGGCAGCTGCAGTGGCCGCGTGCATGTCCGCACTCGCATTCGCTTCAGACATCTTCAACGGCAGGGAGGTCTACGAAATGCACTGCCAGACCTGTCACGGCATGGATGGCCAGGCGATGGAACCCGGTGTACCGGACTTCAGCCGCGGCGAGTCTCTCTACGTCCCCGACGTCGATCTCGTGCAGCGGCTGCGCGACGGCGACGGGCACCTGCCGAGCTATCGCGGCCTGCTCACCGACGAGGAGCTCCGTGACGTCATCGCCTATATCCGGACATTGCAGCGGTGAAGCAAAGTGTAAGGCGGTTGCCCTTCTGGACGGCCGGACTATTGCTCGCTGCCTGCGGCGCCGATCAGCCTGCAGACGAACCCGCGGTCGAATATGAAATTGCCGATCGCTTCGACGTCGGCAACGGCATCTACGTGCGTGCCCTCGCCATCGAACCCGACACGGATACGCTCTGGGTCGGCACCTCCATGGGTGTCATGGAAATCGGTCTCGAGGGCAGGGAGCTGAGGGGCACGTTCACGCGGCAGGACGGCCTCGCCAACGAGTACGTCTTCGCAATCGGCATCGACAGCCAGGGGTACAAGTGGTTCGGCACCAACGCCGGCGGCGCGTCGCGCTACAAGGACGGCAACTGGGAGGTGTTCTTCCCGATGCACGGGCTGGCGGATTACTGGATCTACGCTTTCGCCGAGCAGCAGGGCGGCATCTACTGGATCGGAACCTGGGACGGTGCCAACCGTGTCGACCTGGAGACGATGGAGTTCACCAAGTACAAGGAAGAGCTCATCAACGAATGGGTGTACGGCCTCGACGTCGACTCGGCGAATCGCGTCTGGTTCGGCACGGAAGGCGGCGTTTCCATGTACGACGGCGAGCGCTGGCACGAGTGGAATCACGATGACGGCGTCGGCGCGCCCAACGACAACGCGCGCCCGGTGAGCCCGAACACGGGCCTCGGCACGAGGGAGCGCCACGACCTGAGCGTGCTGGTCGGCGGGCAGGAATCGTACAACCCCAATTACGTGTTTGCGACGCTCGTCGATACCGACGACGTCGTATGGGTCGGAACCTGGGGCGGCGGCGTGTCGCGCTACGAGAACGGCGCGTGGCGCAACCTGTCGATGGCGGACGGGCTGGCCGGCAACATCGTGTACAGCGTCGCACAGGACAGCACGGGAGCCATGTGGTTCGGCACCAATCGCGGGCTGAGCCGCTACGACGGCGCGTCGTTCAGTAACTTCGATGTCATGTCAGGGCTCCCCGGCAACGACGTGTACGCCATCGCTGCCAGCGGGACAGGCGATGTCTGGGTCGGCACCCGGGATGGCGTTGCACTCCTGTCACCCAGGCAAACGCAAGAGTAAATCCGTATGAGTTCGACGAACCGGAATCTCTGGATCGCATTGTCGGTCGCACTCGCCGCCATCGTCGCGGGGGTGGTTTTCATCGGCTCCGGGACGCCGCCGGAAGCACCGCTGGCACAGCAGCCGTCAGCGCCCCAGGGAATGCCGGAGGGGCATCCGCAGGTCGCCCCCGGCCAGGGCGGGCCGGGCGGAATGCCGCCCGGGCATCCGCCCGTGGCCCAGGGTGCCGGGTCCGCACCGCCGGCCGCAAGCGGTGCCGTTGCGGCCATCGACCCGGACGCGCATTTCACGCACTTCAGGGTCGGCCAGCGCAACGTCAAGACCATTCTCCCGGACGGGGACATCGTGTGGGTCGGCACGTCCGCGGGCGTGATTCGCTACGACACGCAAAACGACGATTACCGCCTGCTCGACACCCGCACCGGGCTGCTCGCGAACGGTGTCTTTCACCTCGGGAAGAAGGACGGACGGCTGGTCGTCGGCACCTACGGCGGCGGCCTGTCCATCCTCAACGAGGCCGAAGACGGCTGGAAGACCTACAACATCCCGGATGGGCTCGGGGACGGCTTCATCTACGACGCGCTGGTGCTCGACAACGGCGACATGTGGATCGCCACCTGGTCGGGTGCGAACCGCGTGCGCGGCGGTAACCTGGACGACCGCGACAGCTGGGACCTGTACACCGTTGCCAACACCGGCGGTGCGCTTCCCAACGACTGGGTCTACGCGCTGCATGCCGGCAAGAACGGCGAAGTCTGGTTTGCGACCGAGGGCGGCCTCGCCCGCTTCAAGGACGGCGTGTGGCAAAACTGGACTCACAAGGACGGCCTGGGCGCGGATTACGAGGTCGTTCGCGAACAGATCGAATTCGATATGGATCCGGGCCAGTACTCGAAGCATCACGCCCGGCAAAAGGTCGAGATGGGGCTCGAGCAGATCGACGTCGCGTACAATCCCAACTACATCGTTGCGCTGGAAGTGGATAACGACGGTGCCGTGTGGTCCGGAACCTGGGGCGGCGGCCTGTCGCGTTTCGACGGCGAATCGTGGCAGACCTACACCGTCGCCGACGGCCTGCCCGGTAACCACGTATTCATGCTGCACGTCGACCCCGAGGGGCACCTGTGGGTCGGTACGAGCAACGGCCTGGCGCGCTTCGACGATGGCGCATTCAGTCGCTATACCACCGAGCACGGCCTGTTTTCGAACCAGATATTCTCGATGGCCACCGCCGATGACGGCAGCAAGTGGGTCGGCGGCTTTGGCGGCGTGGCGCGCATTGCGCGCCTCGACTAATCGGCCTGGTCCGCGCTGCCGGCCGCGATGAACTGGCGGTAGACGTATTCCGTCAGGTCGGCAATCTGCGCGTCGGACAGCACCTTACCCCAGGCCGGCATTTCCTTGCCCACGACGCCGTACTTGATGCCGTTGTAGAGGTTGCCGCGGGTGAGGTACTGCTGCGTCGCCGGGTCGTTGAAATTACGCGGCTTCGGGAAGATGAAATAGGCGCGCGGGCCATCGCCGCCGCCGTTCGCGCCGTGGCAATCGACGCAGTTCCGTGCGTACAGGAGCGCGCCCTGCGCAGCGTCCCCGGCCTGCACCGCGGGCGCGTTTTCCCTGGGTAGTTCGCTGCGGCCGATCGGCCCGTATTCCGTGTTGCCGGGCAGGAGCTCCGTGGGAGCAGCCGACGTTCCGGGCACCGCCATGAACTCGCTGCGGATGTAGTCGACCACGGCCATGATCTGCTCGATGCTGAGCTGGGTGCCGAAACCCGGCATCGGCGTCCCCGGGCGGCCCGCAGTGACCGATGCGATCATGCGCTCGCGCGTCAGTTCGCGCCTGGACGCTTCGGTATGGAAATTCCGCGGCGGCGTCGCCAGCGACGCCTGCCCCCAGATGGCACCGCGGCCGTCGTCGCCGTGGCACACGGAGCAGGATTCCGCGTAAATTCCCGCCGCATCGATCGCATCATCGGCGGCGGCAGCGGCGCTCGCGGTCGTGACGCACGTCAGAAAGGTACAAAAATAGCGGGTGATCGGGTTCATGTGGCCAGCTTTTACTGCATTGGATTATCATTCGCAACTACGTATTTGCCGACAGCCTGGTCCGGGCGCCGAGTCACTATACTCGCGCGGGGATTTCCGACAGGACGAACTGGCCGTCGCTGTACGAATGGACGGGTTCGCACGGGCGTCCGGGGGATAACATAACCAAGCCAGAGTATCGCTATGCTTGCAGAATCGACACGAGACCTTGCCGACCGCGTAGTCCGCGCCGGCAGCGGTCTGTTTCTCATCGTCCTGGCCGGGGCGCTCGCCGCCTGCGCGGCGCCGCGGCCGGCGGACACGCGCGGTGACGTACAACAGCAGGAACTGGTGTTCCCGCCGCCGCCGGAGACGCCGCGTTTCGTCTTCGAGAGGACGATCCTCGGCAGCACCGACATCAAGGTGGAGGACAGCGAGAGCAAATGGCGGCGGATCCTGACCGGCGAGGTCGATTCTTCGACCAGTTTCTCGAAACCGTTCGACGTCGAGGCATGCCAGGGGCACATCTACGTCAGCGACACGGTGCGACGTTCCGTGCATATTTTCAATGTACCGGCGGGCGACTACAGGGAGATCGGGCTCGACGAACCGGGCATCCTGCGCAAGCCGCTCGGCATGGCCGTGGATGGCGACTGCAACCTCTACGTCGTCGACGGCACGCTGAGGCGGGTCGTCGTCTACGACCAGGACGGTGAATACCTGACCGCGTTCGGCGGTAAAGACAAGTTCGAACGGCCGTCGCACGTCGCCGTCGATGCGGAGGCCCGCTACGCCTTCGTGGTCGACACGGGCGGCGTCAGTACCGACCAGCACCGCATCCGGGTCTTCGAGCTCGCGACCGGCGAAGTGGCGTACGACATCGGCCATCGCGGCACGGGACAGGGGGAATTCAACCTGCCCAAGGATATCGCCGTCGGGCCCGACGGTCGCGTTTACGTGGTCGACAGTTCCAACTTCAGGGTCCAGGTGTTCGAGGCGGACGGGACCTACGTCCACACGTTCGGATCGATCGGTGTGCAGCCCGGCCAGTTCTCGCGGCCGAAAGGCCTGGCCACGGACCCGGACGGCAACATTTACGTGACGGATGCCGCGTTCGGCAATTTCCAGATCTTCAACCCGGCCGGGCAGTTGCTGCTGTTCATCGGGACGCGTTCGACCAGCGCGGGAGCCGCAAAATACATGCTGCCGGCCGGAATCGCGGTTGACGAGGACGGGCGCGTGTACATGGTCGACCAGTTTTTCCGCAAGGTCGACGTCTACCGCCCGGCGGCGATCGGCGCGCAGGAAGGGTACATGGGGGCGCGAGCGGCCAGTTACTAGGAGACGGGGCTTGCAGACAGGGAGTGGGACACGATGGACGCGGCGGTTAGGGATGGTTTCGTCGAGACGCTGAACGCGCGGCAACGGCGCCTGCACGAGGTGCTGCAGCACTACGGTTTCTACCAGAACAGCGGCCCGTCGCAACGCCTGGACCTCCTTGCGGCCGCGCATCCCGTGACCGCGGATGACGGGCAGCTGATGCTGGAAGCCGGTTATCCCTGCCGGGATATCGTGTTCGTCGGCACGGGACGACTGCGTGTCTACCTGACGGGCGAATCCGGCCGGGAGGTCACGCTCTACCACGTGCGCCGCGGGGAAAGCTGTCCCGTCAATCTCGGCGCCGCCGTCATGGGTACCGGCGCCTTCGCCAGCGCGGCCGCCTGTGGCGGCCTCGCCGGGGTAGCGATCGCGGCGGACCGGTTCCGGCAGATCGCGGATGCCAACCCGGATGTTCGCGAATACGCCTTTTCCGCGACGGTATTGCGGCTCGGCGAGATCATCGCGCTGGTGCGGGAAATCACGACCCGGCGCGTGGATCACCGGCTCGCCGCCTACCTGCTGCGCAAGTTCGCCGAATCCGCGGACAACCCGCCCGTCGCCGAGGTCACGCAACAGAACATCGCCACCGAACTCGGCACGGCACGTGAGGTCGTGAGCCGCCGGCTGCAGGAACTGGATGCTATGGGTGCCGTGGAGTTGCAGCGGGGACGGATTATTCTCCGCGACCGGCGCATATTGCGCCGCATCATTGGCTCCCAGGGCGTCCGGAACGTATACCTGGGGCGAACCCCCTAGCCAAACGATCAGAATGTACGTACTTTCCACTAAATGTGACTATGTCACTGGCCCCAGATTATGCCGGCTCATAGGATTGCGGGCAGGGAATTCGTCAGTTCTTCGGGGAAGGTCTAGAAACATGACTAACAAACTCAGGTATATCGCTCAATTCGCTCTGCTCGGTTGTCTGTTTGCCGGTTCGTCTGCGTACGCGCAGTCCATCGTCGGCAGCAAGCACGATTTCACGATCACCGGCAGCGCCCAGGCAACCACGTCGGCGACCGACCAGGTCTGCGTGTTCTGTCACACGCCGCACGGTGCGGACATTACGGCGCCGGTGCCGCTGTGGAACAAGGTACTGAACTCGGAGCAGACCCGGTTCACGCGTTACTCGACGCTCGCCACGCCGACCTTCGATTCGCTCGAAGCGCCGGTGGGCTCGGTGTCGCTCGCGTGCCTGAGCTGCCACGACGGCACCCAGGCGATGGACGTCGTGCTGAACCAGCCCGGCTCCGGTGGATACAATCCCGCCGGTGCCCAGATTGATACTGGTGCGATCGGCCAGATGGCGGGTACGCCCGTGCCGACGCTCGGCCAGGACCTCAGCAACGACCACCCCGTCAGCATGCAGTACGGCGGCGGCGGCGCCGACGAGAACGACGGCGACGGCCTGTTCGCGGGGACACTGGGCGACCCGGATTTCAACAAGCCGGTCAAGGCCACGATCAACCAGCAGTCGATCTGGTGGGTCGACAGCAACGTCGGCACCGGGCTGGTTCGCGAAAAGACGGACATGCTGCTGTACAAGCGCACGGACCTCGGTACGGCCCAGCCGTTCGT
>DATIUU010000133.1:0-4701 GCA_035466635.1 Woeseiaceae bacterium | reverse complement strand
CCTGCCGCATTATGCAATCGCGGAGTTGACGTCGTCGCAATCGGGCACCGTCCCGCCGCGTGTGTCACCCGCATTCATCACGGAATTGATCTCCGGCAAGCGCCAGCTCAACTTCCAGCAGATGCAGAAGGTTGCGCGGCTGCTCGACGTAAAGCCGGTTTACGTGCCGCTGCGGCAGGGCTTGTCCGGGCATCCGGTCGAGACCCAGATCATCGAGAAGATGTTCCGGCGTTATGGCATCAGCTACGTCGCGAGCCGGGCCGTTACGCTGTTCGACATCGTGGGCTTCAGCCTGCTTACGCCCTTCGAGCAGATGACGCAACTGAACAGCCTGTCGTATTCCCTGAACTCGGCGCACGCGAAGATGCTGGAACAGGACGTCGGCATCAATTTCGCGCGCTCGTCGAGCGGCGACGGCTTCTACGTCTGGAATCGCGACGACGGCCTGGAAGCCAACGTCAACCTGTACCATTTCATGCACATCGTGCTGGCCGACAATGCCATTGCACGCAGCAAGGCGGCATCGAAAGCGGTGCCGCGATTGCGCGCCTGTTTTCACGTCGGCAGTTGCTACGAATTCCACCAGGCCGAGGGACTGAACCCGACCATGCACGATTACATCGTCGGCGACGTCACGATCGAACTCGCACGCATGATCGAGGGCGCCCTTCCCGGCCAGATCCTCGTCGGCGAGTTCCTGGCGAATCACTCGCAATCCGGCCCGGACCCGACGCAGACGCAGGCGCACATCGATGCCGTGACCTTCCTGGAGCGTGCGCAGGGCAACCTGTCCAAGCTCAGCGGCCTCGAGTTTTCCGGGGAACGGGTCACCGCGATCAAGTGCTACCTGACCGGCGAGAACCTGGGCGGCGGCCAGTTCAGTATCCGGCGCCTGACGATCAAGGACAAGCACGGTCTCTCGCGCGTGGCTTACAATGCCAAGGTGAACATCTACCGCGAAAATACCCAGCCGATCCTGCTGGGGATCGAGGACCGCAAACTCCCCGAGGCGCGCCAGTCCGCCTGAGGCTTCGCCGTGCGCCGCGTCTTGTAGGAGCGCGCCTCGGCGCGCGATCGCGGTTCAAGAACCGCTCCTACAGTCGCCGACCAGCCAAAAAAAACGGCCGCTCCCCTTGCGGGTGAGAGCGGCCATTTTTTTGTGACTGGTCGGGGCGGGGAGATGGGCGCTGCGCGCCTGTCGGACGACTGCGTCGTCCTCGGTGCGAACCCTTTCGCAGTTCCTGCCACGCCGACCAGCCAAAAAAAAACGGCCGCTCCCCGTGCGGGTGAGAGCGGCCATTTTTTTGTGACTGGTCGGGGCGGGGAGATTCGAACTCCCGACCCCCACAACCCCATTGTGGTGCGCTACCAGGCTGCGCTACGCCCCGACCGAATTACGTGCACGTGCGAAGGCGGGCAATGATACTTGCCCGACCACCGTATAGGAAGCTCGAATTATCGCCGCAGTATCTTAAGAACTTGTTCAAGTTCTACGCGTAACTGTTTGATTATCTGCTGGCTTTGAGAGACGTCAGACTTCGCCTGGTCGCCCATCAGCCGCTGCCTCGCACCGCCGATGGTGAAACCCTCGTCGTACAGCAGGCTGCGGATCTGCCGGATGATCAGCACGTCCTGACGCTGGTAATAGCGTCGGTTACCCCGCCGCTTGACGGGCTTGAGTTGTGGGAACTCCTGTTCCCAATACCTGAGCACGTGCGGTTTCACCGCACACAAGTCGCTCACTTCACCAATTGTGAAGTAACGCTTGCCAGGAATTGGTGGTAGTTCGTCGTTATTCCCCGGTTCCAGCATAGGCTTCGACGCGTGCTTTTAGTTTTTGCCCGGGACGGAAGGTGACCACGCGGCGAGCCGAGATGGGTATCTCTTCGCCTGTTTTCGGATTCCTGCCAGGACGTTGTTTTTTATCGCGTAGATCAAAGTTCCCGAAACCGGAAAGTTTGACCTGCTCCCCAACTGCCAATGATGCTCGCAGCTCTTCGAAGTACATGTCGACAAGCTCGCGGGCTTCGCGCTTGTTCAAACCGAGTTCGTTGAACAGCGACTCCGCCATGTCTGCTTTAGTCAGTGCCATCTAGTGCTAGTCTCTCAGTTCTGCGTCGAACGTATCGCGCAACTTCTGCACTGCCGCGGCTTGAGCGGCGTCCGCGTCATCGTCAGTAAGGGTGCGCGAAGTTTCCTGCAAAATCAAGCTTATTGCGACGCTTTTTAGCCCAGCTTCTATTCCCGCACCCTGGTAGATGTCAAAAATCCTGACATCCCGGATCAGTTCGGGCGCGGCCGCGGCGACCGCCTGAACGAGTTCCTCGCCCGAAACCGCTTCTTTCACGAGAACCGCGATGTCGCGCCGGATCACCGGGAATCGCGACACGGGTTTGGCCACCGGCGCGGCGGATGCGAGCGCCGCGAGTGCATCGACTTCGAAGACATAGGCGTCGCGCTTGAGATCGAGGCGCTTCGCCACGCGCGGATGGAGTTTGCCGACGACGCCAATGTCGCGACCGCCGCGCAGGATCCTGGCCGCCTGGCCGGGCTGCAGTGCCGCGTGCTGGAGCGGCTGGAACGCGATATCGGAGGCGTCGCCAGCGAGCTTCAGGGCAGCCACGAGGTCGGCCTTAATGTCAAAAAAATCAATTGGCTGGGAACGCACGCCCCACTGCTCCGGCTGCGCGCTGCCGGTGGCGACTGCGGCCATTCGAACGACTTCCCGCGGCGACTCCAGCGTGCCGTGGAAGGACTTGCCGATCTCGAACAGGCGTACCCGCTCCTGTTGTCGCGCGATGTTCGCCGCCGCGCTCGACACGAGACCCGGCAACAGCGACGAGCGCATCACCGACATCCCGGACGAGATCGGGTTGCTCAAAACGAGTTCGGAATTGCCGTCGGCGAACGGCGCGTTGCTGCGTTCGTCGATGAAACTGTAGGTGATTGCCTCTTCGTAATCCCGCGCAACGAGCGTCGCCGCGACCCGTTCCAGGTCCACGACGGACTCCGTCACGGCCCGCAGTGGCGAAGCCGCAATTTCCGTTGTTTCCGGTACCGAGCCGTAACCGTGAATCCGGACGATTTCCTCGATCAGGTCCACTTCCGTCGCAATGTCAAATCGATAGCTCGGCGCGACGACCTGCCAGCCCTCGTCATTCGCCTCGACCGTGAGCCCGAGGCGGGTCAGCACACCCGCTACCACGTCGTCATCGATATCGAGACCGAGCAACAACGACACGCGTGAGCGCCTCAGCTCGATCGGTTCGCGCCGCGGCAGATGCGATTCAGACACCTGGTGCACGAGCGGTCCCGCCTCGCCGCCCGCGATCTCGAGCAGTAATTGCGTGGCGCGTTCGACCGCGCGCGCCTGGCCGCCGAAATCGACGCCGCGCTCGAATCGCAACGACGCATCGGTATGCATGCCGTAAGATCGTGCGCGTCCCGACATGAAAGCCTGCGGCCAGAATGCCGCCTCGAAGAACACGTCGGTGGTTGCCTCGCTGACCGCGGTGCTCAGCCCGCCCATGATCCCGGCAAGGCCGATCGCGCCGCTGTCGTCGGCGATGACCAGCGTGTCGTCGTTGACCACGACCTCTTTCCCGTCGAGCAGCGTCAGCTTCTCGCCCTGGCGGGCCAGGCGCGGCCGAAGGGCGCCCTGCACCCGCGCCGCGTCGTACGCATGCAGCGGCTGGCCCAGTTCGAGCATGACGAAATTGGTGATATCGACGACCGGCGAGATACCGCGCAGGCCCGCGCGCCTCAGGCGCTCCAGCAGCCACAACGGCGATTTCGCCGCCCGGTCGATGTTGCGAATCAGGCGGCCCGCGAAGCTCGGGCAGCCTTCGGGCAGCGGGATTTCGACCGGCAGCGTGTCGTCGCTGGCGGCCGGCACCGCTGCGACGGCGGCCGCCCTGAGCGGCGCGCCCGTCAGCGCCGCGATGTCGCGCGCCACGCCCAGCACGCTGAAGCAGTCGCCGCGATTCGGCGTCAGGTCGAGATCGAACACCGTGTCGGGCAGGCCGAGGTAGTCGGCCAGGGGCGCCCCCGCCGGGGCATCGCCGGACAGTTCGAGGATGCCGCCGGACTCCTCGCCCAGTCCCAGTTCGACCGCCGAGCATAGCATGCCGTTGGAGACGGCGCCGCGGATCTTGCTCTTGCGGAGCTTGATGCCGTTCGGCAGTGTGACGCCGGGTACGGCGAGCGGACTCTTCATTCCCGCCCGAACGTTCGGCGCACCGCAAACGACGTCGATCAGTTCGTCGCCACCCGCACGCACCTTGCAGACGCTGAGACGATCGGCATCGGGGTGCTTTTCAGCCGCGACGACCTCGGCCACCACGACACCGTCAAGGCCGGCGCCCTCGACGTCGACACCGTCCACTTCGAGACCCAGCATCGTCAGCTGGTGTTCCAGCGCCTTCGAATCGAGATCCGGATCGACCCATTCGCGCAGCCACGACTCTACGATCTTCATCGCGCCTACCTGAATTGCCGCAGGAAGCGCAGGTCGTTCTCAAAAAACGTGCGCAGGTCGGTGACGCCGTAGCGCAGCATGGCGAGACGCTCGATGCCCATGCCGAACGCATAACCCGTGAACTCCTCGGAGTCGACGCCGGCGGCTTCGAGGACGTTCGGGTGCACCATGCCGCAACCCAGGATCTCGAGCCACTTACCCTCTTCCCACAGTACGTCCACTTC
>DATIUU010000132.1:0-7082 GCA_035466635.1 Woeseiaceae bacterium | reverse complement strand
GCTCGGCAGTTCGAGGTATTCGGCCACGGCATTCATCAGCTCCGGCGTCAGGTAACCCTCGTTCTCGTGCTGCACGGCATGCAGCGCGCCGATGATGGCGGAACGCTGCCGGTCTGCCGGAAACCGCGCCTTCCAGTGCTCGATTTCCTCGCGAACGTGATCTGAGAGGAGCGCTTCGCTGCTCATCGGTCGACCTCGCCAAATACGATGTCCTGCGTGCCGATCACGGCCACCACGTCCGCGAGCATGTGCCCCTCCACCATCTCCGCCATGGCCGACAGGTGCACGAAACCGGGCGCCCGGATCTTGACGCGATAGGGCTTGTTGGCGCCGTCGGAAACCAGGTACACGCCGAATTCGCCCTTCGGATGCTCTACCGCCGCGTAGGCCTCGCCCTCGGGCACGCAATAGCCTTCCGTAAACAGTTTGAAGTGATGAATCAGCGACTCCATGTCGTCTTTCATCTCGACGCGCCGCGGCGCCGCGATCTTGTGGTCGTCTATCACGACCGACCCGGGATTCGCGCGCAGCCAGTCGATGCACTGCCGGATGATCCGGTTCGACTGCCGCAGTTCCTCCACCCGCACCAGGTAGCGATCGTAGCAGTCACCGTTGACGCCGACGGGAATGTCGAAGTCGAGCTGGTCGTAGACGTCGTAGGGCTGCTTCTTGCGCAGGTCCCACTCGACGCCGGAACCGCGCAGCATCGGCCCGGTGAAACCGAGCTGCATCGCCCGCTCCGGCGACACGACGCCGATGTTGACCGTGCGCTGCTTCCAAATGCGGTTGTCCGTGAGCAGCGTTTCGTATTCGTCGACGCAGCCCGGGAACTTGTCGGTAAACGCCTCGATAAAATCGAGCAGCGAACCCTGGCGGCTGGCGTTGAGGCGGTCGACGTCCTTCTGGCTGCGAAATTTCGATTCCTGGTATTTGGGCATCGTCTCCGGGAGATCGCGGTACACGCCCCCGGGGCGGTAGTAAGTCGCGTGCATGCGCGTGCCGGATACGGCCTCGTAGACATCCATGAGGTCTTCGCGCTCGCGGAAGCAATACAGGAACATGGTCATGGCGCCGATGTCGAGGCCGTGGGCGCCGAGCCACATGAGGTGATTCAGGATCCTCGTAATTTCGTCGAACATCACCCGGATGTACTGCGCCCGCAGCGGCGGCTCGATGCCGAGCAGTTTTTCGATCGCCATGACGTAGCTGTGCTCGTTGCACATCATCGACACGTAATCGAGCCGGTCCATGTAACCGATGCTCTGGTTGAAGGGCTTCGATTCCGCGAGCTTTTCCGTTGCACGGTGCAGCAAGCCGATGTGCGGGTCGGCCTTCTGGATGACCTCGCCCTCCAGTTCCAGCACCAGGCGCAGCACGCCGTGCGCCGCCGGGTGTTGCGGGCCGAAATTCATCGTGTAGCTCTGGATCTCAGCCATTCGCCTCGTCCTTCAGGTCCGCCGAGTAGCGGTTGTCGTCGCGAATGACCCTGGGCACCAGCGTGCGCGGTTCGATGCTGACCGGCTGGTAGGCCACGCGGCCTTTCTGCTCGTCGTAGCGGACCTCGACGTTGCCGATGAGCGGGAAGTCCTTGCGGAACGGGTGGCCGATGAAGCCGTAGTCGGTGAGGATGCGGCGCAGGTCGGGGTGCCCCTCGAACAGGATGCCGTAGAGGTCGAACGCCTCGCGCTCGAACCAGTTGGCCGAGTTCCAGATATCCACGACCGAATGAACGATGGGCGGATTGGACGTGCCCGTGAACACCCGCAGCCGCATGCGGACGTTGTGATGCAGCGACAACAGGTGGTAAACGACGGCAAAGCGTTTCGGATCGAACTCGTCGGCCTCGTCGAGGATCACGGGTTCGCGCTCCACGCCGCGGCTGAAGCCGGTCTCGGTAGCGCTCTGCGTGCGCCACTCGCCGCTGCCGTAGGTCAGGTAGTCCAGGCCGCAGACGTCGATGAGCATCTCGAAACCGAGTTCGCTGCGCAGCGCGGTAGCCACCTCGACCAGGTCGTCCTTCGCAACTTCGTACGTGAGCTCGCCGCAGCTCGACGCGATGCGGAGCACCTTGTCCCCGAAGCGCTCGTCGATGCGAGCGGCCAATGTCTCGTAACGATCAGTCATGCCCGTTCTTACTGCCTGGCGATGGTGCTGGTTCGGCGGATCTTGTTCTGCAGCTGGATGAGTCCGTACACGAGGGCTTCCGCGGTTGGCGGACACCCGGGCACGTATACATCGACAGGAACGATTCGGTCGCAACCCCTTACGACCGCGTAGGAATAGTGATAGTAGCCGCCGCCATTCGCGCACGACCCCATCGACACGACCCAGCGCGGCTCCGGCATCTGGTCGTAGACCTTGCGCAACGCGGGTGCCATCTTGTTGGTGAGCGTGCCCGCGACAATCATGCAATCCGACTGCCGCGGACTCGGGCGAAATATGATGCCGAACCGGTCCAGGTCGTAGCGGCTCGCGCCCGCCTGCATCATTTCGACGGCGCAGCAGGCCAACCCGAACGTCATCGGCCACAGGGAGCCCGTACGCGCCCAGTTCATCACCGCGTCGACGCTGGTGACGACGAAACCTTTCTGTTGCAGGCTGTCACCTGCGGCTGCGGCATTCTCCTCTGCCGCGGGCGTCTCTGCCGTCGATTGCCGGGCTAATCCCATTCGAGGGCCCCCTTCTTCCACTCGTAGATAAAGCCCACGACCAGAATCGCGAGGAAGATGCCCATGGCGGCGATGCCGAAGCGGCCTACCGTGTCGAGCGAGACGGCCCAGGGAAACAGGAATGCGATCTCGAGGTCGAAGATAATGAACAGGATCGCCACGAGGTAATAACGGACATCGAACTTCATTCGCGAGTCGTCGAAGGCCTCGAAGCCGCACTCGTACGGCGACAGCTTTTCCTCGTCCTTGCGGCCCGTTCCGATCAGGAACCCGAGCCCGAGCAGCACGCCGCCGAGGGCTGCTGCCACGCCGAGGAAAATCAGTACAGGTATGTATTCTTGTAACATTCTTTACCGTGACTGGACGGGCTGGCTCGCTCTTGGAGCGCGCCATTGTACCAGCGCGGCGCGCGTTGCACAGGTCCTGCCGGCGTTGCTGGCGGGGATATTCGACTAAAGAGATGGTGCTCTGGGCGAGACTCGAACTCGCACGGCTTGCGCCACTGCCCCCTCAAGACAGCGTGTCTACCAATTCCACCACCAGAGCTTTTTCAGTTGCTCGCGCTCACTCCGTGGTCGCGTCTTCGTCCGCCGGAACGTCCCCGGGCGGCGTTTCCTCGTCGAGGGACGGCAATGCGTCCATCGCTTCTGCGGCCGGTTCCTCGACCGATCCGGGAAGCGGAACCTCCACTTCGCCTGCTTCGAGCGGCACGGCCTGCGCTTCCTGCTCGGCCACCGGCGCGTCGTCCAGGAGGCTGGTCGGCCCCGTCGTGCGCTGGCTGCTGAGGTAGGCCAGCGTCAGGCTGCTGACGAAGAACGCGGTCGCGAGAATCGCGGTCGCGCGGGAGAAGAAGCTCGCAGAGCCTCGAGCGCCGAAAACCGTACCGGACGCGCCCGCACCGAAGCCGGCGCCGGCATCCGCGCCCTTGCCGCGCTGCAGGAGCACGAGCAGGATAATCAGGATTGCTATGAGCGTGTGCCCGATGAGCACGACCTGTTGCATAGTAGTCATCGTTTCCTCAAATTTCCGTTGCGGCCCTGGCAATTGCCAGGAAATCCGCGGCTTTCAGCGAGGCGCCGCCAATCAGCCCGCCATCGATGTCGGGCATGCCGAAAAGCCCTGCCGCATTGTCCCCTTTCACGCTGCCGCCGTACAGTATCTGCACGTTCTCCGCGACCGTCGCATCCCGCTCGGCCAGCACGGACCGTATGTAGCGGTGCACGTCCTGCGCCTGCTCGGGCGTTGCCGTCTTGCCGGTACCGATCGCCCAGACCGGCTCGTAGGCGATCACGGCCGCGGCAAAGGCCGCGATACCGTTTCTCTCGACAGCCGCACCGAGCTGCGCTGCCACGACCTGCTCCGTCCTGCCCGCCTCACGCTCCTCGAGCGTCTCGCCGACGCACAGGATCGGCACGAGGCCGGCGCCGAGCGCCGCCGCCATCTTGTCGGCTACCCGGGCACTCGTCTCGCCGTAGAGCGTACGCCGCTCGGAGTGCCCGACGATCGCGTAGCGACAGCCCACGTCGGCCAGCATGCCGGGCGCCACCTCGCCGGTGTAGGCCCCCGCCTCATGCTCCGACACGTCCTGGGCGCCGAGTTCCACCGACGATCCCTCGAGCTGGCTCGCCACCGACGCCAGGTACGGGTACGGCGGGCACACCAGCAGGCGGACCCTGTCGGACGCCGGAGCGCCCTCGAGAATTCCCGCAACGAGTTCGCGGTTGGCCGCGTCGTTGCCGTGCATTTTCCAGTTTCCAGCAACCAGGAAATTGCGCATGAATGTCTACCTGAGGGGCCCGAAATGGCGCGCAAGGATACCGGGGCTAACGCCGCAAATCAACGCAAAACAAGGCTTTCGCGGCCGAATTCGGGACTTTTCAGGCGGCGGCCTCGGCGACGACGGCGGCGAGGCGCTCGGCGACCGAGTTTACCTGGCTTTCGTCGCTGCCCTCGACCATCACCCGGATCACCGGCTCGGTCCCGGAGGCGCGCAGCACGATCCGCCCCCTGTCTGCCAGCTCGGTACGGGCCGCATTCACGGCTTCCTGAATGCGCGGCGACTGCTCCGGATCCATGCGCTTGTCCGTGCGCACGTTCAGCATGGTCTGCGGGTACTTGGTCATGCCGGCCACCAGCTCCGACAGCTTCCTGCCGCTCCGCTTCATGACGGCAAGCACCTGCAGGGCGGTGATCAGGCCGTCTCCGGTCGTCGTCTGGTCCAGCACGATCATGTGACCGGAGGTTTCGCCACCGATGACGCCGCCGCACTTCCTGAGTTCCTCGAGCACGTAGCGATCGCCGACGCTGGCGCGATGGAATTCGATATTGCGCTCCTTAAGCGCGTGCTCCAGGCCCAGGTTGCTCATCACGGTGCCGACGACCGGTCCGTGGAGCCGGCCCTCGTTCTTCCAGGCCGTCGCCAGCACGTACAGAATCTGGTCACCGTCGACGAGCAGCCCGTTCTCGTCCACGAGCACCACGCGATCGCCGTCGCCGTCCAGCGCGATGCCGATATCGGCGGCCACGGCGGGTACCGTGAGCTGCAGCAGGTCGGGCCGGGTCGAGCCGCAGCCGTCATTGATATTGCGCCCGTTGGGCGAGCAGCCGATCGGGATGACCTCGGCATTGAGGTTCGCCAGCGTGCGCGGCCCGACCTTGTAGCCCGCCCCGTTGGCACCGTCGAACACCACCTTGAGCCCGTCGAGTTTCATGCCGCCAGGCAGCGTGGACGCGCAGAATTTCTCGTAGCGCACCAGGGCGGAATCGATGCGCTGCGCCTTGCCGAGCGATTGCGAATCGACGGTTATGGCCGCCTTGTCCAGGCTCGCCTCGATCGCCGCTTCGACGTCGTCGGTGAGCTTCGAGCCGCTGCCATCGAAGAACTTGATGCCGTTATCGAAATACAGGTTGTGGGACGCCGAGATCACGACGCCGAGGTCGGCCGAGAACGCCTGGGTCAGGTAGGCGACGCCCGGCGTCGGCAGCGGCCCGATCAGCAGCACGTCGGCGCCGGCAGCCGTGAAGCCGGCCTCGAGGGCCGATTCGAACATGTAACCGGAGAGCCGCGTGTCTTTCCCGATCAGCACCGTGCCGCCTTTGGGCACCAGTACCTGCGCCGCCGCGCTCGCCAGCCGCAGCGCGAAATCGGCCGTCATCGGGTCCTTGCCGACCGTGCCGCGGACGCCGTCCGTTCCGAAATACTTCTTGCTCATCGACCCCTGCCCTTTTCCATGACCGCCGCCGCGACGCGCAGCGCATCGACGGTTTCACGCACGTCGTGGACGCGCACGATCTCTGCCCCCTCGACGACCGCGATCACCGCGGCGGCGATGCTCGCCGGCACGCGTTCCCCCACGTCCCGGCCGGTAAGCTCCCCGAGCGTGGATTTTCTCGACAGGCCGACCAGGATCGGCCGCCCGACGGAGCGCAATTGTCGCAGATTCGCCAGCAACTCGATATTGTGCCGCGGCGCTTTCCCGAAACCGAACCCCGGGTCGACGACGATGCGGTCCTCCGCGAGCCCGGCGGCAACGCAGGCCCGCACTCGCCCGGCCAGGAATTCGGCGACCTCGGTGACGACGTCGCCGTACGCCGGCTGCGTCTGCATCGTCCGCGGCTGCCCCTTCATGTGCATCAGGCACACCGGCACTCCGAGCTCCGCGGCCGCCTGCAGGGCGCCTTCCTCGCGCAGCGCCCGGATATCGTTGATCATGGCGGCGCCGGCGGCGACCGCGGCACGCATGACCGCGGGCTTGCTGGTGTCGATGGAGACCGGCACGTCGACGGCGGCGACAATGGCCTCGATGACCGGGATGACCCGGTCGAGTTCCTGCTGTTCCGGCACGTCCGCGGCGCCCGGGCGGGTCGATTCGCCGCCGATGTCGATGATCGCCGCACCGTCCCGGGCCATCCCCGCGGCCTGTTCTAGCGCGGCGTCGCGGCCCGCGAACCGGCCGCCATCCGAAAACGAGTCGGGCGTGACGTGGAGGATCCCCATCACCGCGGGGACATCGAATTGCAGCGGACCGAGCGTCAGCATGGATTCATCGCTTGCAGGAGCGGTTCTCGAACGGCGACCGATCGTACTCGAACCGCAATCGCGCGCCGAGGCACGCTCCTACAGGTACCGGCAAGAGCACCAAACGCGTGGCACAGCGTCCGTTAATGCTCGGAGGCCGGTCCGCCTATCTTGCCGCCCACTTCCGCTTGCGGTGCGGGTTCTATGTCACGATCGGGTGTGCCCGCGGTGTCGTCCCAGTCCTCGGGCGGCCTGGGCTCGCGGCCGGCCATGATGTCCCTGATCTGCTTCTCGTCGATGGTCTCGTACTTGATGAGCGCCTTGGCCATCGCGTGCAGCTTCTCGAGGTTTTCCTCGAGCAGTTTCTTCGCGCACGCGTAGTTGGTGTCGATGAT
>DATIUU010000131.1:0-31527 GCA_035466635.1 Woeseiaceae bacterium | reverse complement strand
CGAGGCGGAGGCGGCGATCGTCGTCGGCCTGATCCTGGCGCTGTCATCGACCGCGTTCGTCCTGCAGATGCTGGCGGAGAAAAAGCAACTTGCGACCCAGTACGGCCGCGCCGCCTTTTCGGTCCTGCTGCTGCAGGACCTCGCCGTGATCCCGCTGATCGCCCTGCTGCCGGTACTCGGTGCCCGCGCCGGCGCCGAGAGCGGCATCGACGTGGCCGAGATGGCCCTGATGATCGGCACCCTGGCGCTATTGATCGTCGGCGGCCGCCTGGCGCTGAAGCCCGTCCTCTACACGGTTGCCGCCGCGGGCATCCCGGAGCTGTTCACGGCCACCGCGCTGCTCGTGGTCATCGGCTCGGCGCTGCTCATGGAGTTTGCCGGCATGTCGATGGTGCTGGGCGCATTCATCGCCGGCATGCTGCTGGCCGATTCCGAGTACCGCCATCAGCTGGAAGCCGATATCGCGCCATTCAAGGGCCTGTTGCTCGGACTGTTCTTCATCGCGGTCGGCATGTCGGTCAACGTCAGCCTGCTGCTGGACGCGCCCGGCAGGATCATGCTGCTGGTCGCCGGGCTCATGGTGTCGAAAGCGCTGGTGCTCATCGTTCTCGCGAGACTGTTCGGCATGTGCGACCGGCGTAATGCGCTCAGCCTCGCCGCCGTCATGTCGCAGGGCGGCGAATTCGCATTCGTACTGTTCGCCCTCGCTGCCAGGGAGCGGCTCGTGCCGGCCGCCATCATCGACGAACTGATACTCGCGGTCGCCGTGTCGATGTTGCTAACGCCCTTCATTTACCTGCTCAACGAACGATTCGGCGCGAAACTCGGCAAACCGGAGGCGCCGCGGTTCGACGACATCAACGAGGAGGATCACGAGGTGATCATTGCGGGCTTCGGCCGCGTGGGACAGATCATCGGGCGCCTGTTGCAGAGTATCAACATGCCGTTCACGGCCCTCGAGATCGATTCCTCGCAGGTCGATATCGTGCGCCGCTACGGCAACAGCGTGCACTTCGGCGATGCAGCGCGGCCAGAGGTGCTGCGCGCCGCCGGCGCCGGCAAGGCGAAAATTCTCGTCCTCGCCACGACCGACATGGAGACCTCGCTGCACATTGCCGAGACCGCGAGGCGCCAGTTCCCGAACCTCAAGATCATCGCCCGCGCCCACAATCGGCGCCATGCGCACAAGCTGATGGACGTCGGCGTCGACCGTATTTTCCGCGATACGCTGTTATCGAGTCTCGCGATGGGCGAGAGCGTGCTGACATCGCTCGGGTTCGGCAAGACCGAGACCCGCCACATATCCGACACATTCCGGGAGGCGGACGAGAAGCTGCTGCTGGAGCAATTCGAGCTGCGCGATTCGGAGGAGAAGCTGATCCAGTCTGCGAAGGACGCAGCGAGGGAACTCGAGTCCATCCTCGAGCAGGACCTGCGGCGGCAGGGTTGACCGCTCGGGTAGCCGCTGATGGACGAAGAAGCGCCACTCATCGATATCCGCAACGCGACGATCTGGCGTGGGGAGACGCGCGTGTTCGACGACCTGACGCTGACGATCGCCCGGCACGAACGCGTTGCCATCCTCGGCCCGAACGGGTCCGGCAAGACGACCCTGCTAAAGGTCATCAACCGCGAACTCTATCCCGTGCAGCGTGACGGTTCGTGGGTACGAATTCTCGGCCGCGAGCGCTGCAACGTCTGGGAACTGCGCCGCCACATCGGCATCGTTTCGCACGACCTGCAACAACGTTACCGGCCGACGACGACTGCCCTCGAGGTCGTCCTGTCGGGGTTCCTTGCGAGCATCGGCGTTCACGGCATACTCCGGGAGAGTATCGGCGAGCAAAAAATCGCTGCCGCTCGCGACATCCTCGCAGAACTCGGCGTCGCGGAACTCGCGGACACCCCGTTGCGCTCGATGTCGACCGGCCAGCAGCGCCGCTGCCTGCTCGGCCGGGCGCTGGTTCACCGGCCGGATACGCTGATATTCGACGAGCCGACGTCGGGGCTCGACTTCGCGGCGAGCTTCGATTACCTGGCGCGCGTCCGGGCGCTTGCGAGGGACGGCTGCAACATCATCATCGTCACGCATCACTTGAACGAGATCCCGCCCGAGGTGGGGCGCGTCGTGGTCCTGGACCGCGGCAGGATCGCCGCGGACGGCCCCAAGGCATCGGTACTGGTGCCGGAACTCCTGAGCCGGGTCTACGGCACGGCGATCGCGGTGGCCGAGGTCGATGGCCATTATCTCGCCTACCCCGGGGACGGAATGCGCCAAAAACGTGACGCATTACGTTAACTTCCCCGTGAATCGGGCCTATCCTACGCGCATGCTCAGGATCCTGCGATCGTTGCTCACCGGCCTGCCGCTGATCGCGGTACCCGCGGTCGCGGCCGAGAGAACCGTTGCCACGGGGATCACGAGCGTGGGTCCCGCCATGTTCATGTTCACGATCGGCGGCGCACTGTTCCTGACGCTGATCTTTCGCAAGGCGGCGACCCGGGCCGCTCATTATTTCGTATCGCGGCTGGGTGAGTTCCGCATCCGGCGCGCGCTCGCGGCGCGCAGCAAGGACGTGCTGCACGATTTCATGTTGCCCGGCGCCTACGGCGGCATCGCGAAGATCGACCATGCCATCATGACGGCAGGCGGCATCCTCTGCATACAGACCAAGCACTACAACGGTATCGTCTTCGGTGAGCCGGACGAGCCGCAATGGACCAACGTCGACGGCGTGACCCGCCGGCGCTTCCTGAACCCGTTGATCCAGAACGAAGGCCGCACCCGCGCCCTGCAGAAGGTCGTCCCGGAGGTGCCCGTCGCCAACCTCGTCATCTTCACGGGCTCCGTCGAATTTACGTCGGCACCGCCGGCGAACGTCATCCGTGTCGGCCAGCTCGAGAGCTTCATCGCCAAGTTCGTCTTCGGGCCGAGCAGGATCGAGGACTGGGATGCCGTCTGGATGAGCGTCAAGTCGGCGGCGCTGACGGACGAGGCAACGCGCAGGGACCACGCCGCCCAGCTGGGCTTCACCTGACCCGTCCGGAGGTCGGCGGCCTGCCGATGCTTTATACTCGGGCGCTTTGTTGCCGCCGGACGCGCCCAGTATGCATGAAACCGCGACCCTGATTTCATCGCCGATCGGTGTACTGGCCGTTCTTTGTGCTATCGCCGGTTTCTTCTTCTATCTCGAGCAGGCGACGGCCTCGAAGTTCTTCCAATACGTACCCCCACTGCTGTTCATCTACATAACGCCCGTCATCCTCAGCAACGTGAACATCGGCGGCAGCGCCGTTATCCCGAATAAATCCATCGTCTACAGTGGCCTGAGCACTTACGCCTTGCCGGCCTTCATCGTGTTGATGCTGATCAAGGTCGACGTGCCCGCGGTGATCCGGATCATGGGCAAGGGCGTGCTCGTCATGCTGATGGGAACGGCCGGCGTCATGGCCGGCGGCGTCATCTCCTACATGATCGTCCATCGCTGGTTGTCGGACGACGCATGGACGGGGTTCGTGGCGCTCGCCGGAAGCTGGATTGGCGGCACGGCCAATATGGCGGCAACGAAGGAGATGCTCGGCACCTCGAGCGAGCTGTTCGGGCTCGCGGTCATCGCCGACAACGCCGTCTATATCGTCTGGCTGCCGCTGCTGCTCATGTCGCGCAACTTTGCGGACCGTTTCAATGCCTGGGCGCGGGTGCCTCCCGAACGACTGGCCGCCATGGAAGCTGCGGCCGAACACCATGCCGAGGAGGAGCATGCGCCCACCATGCCGGAGTATGTGTTCCTCGCCGCCGTCGTCATGGGCATAACCTGGATGGGCATCGCGCTGGCGCCCGGAATATCACAATGGATTGGCACGACGGTCGAGCCGCTCGCACCGGTGTTCGGTGAATCGACGACTCGCATCCTGCTGGTGACGACGACCGCGCTGCTGCTTTCGGCGACCCCCGTGTCCCGGCTGCCCAATTCGACGGCTCTGGGGACGGCGCTGGTCTATATTTTCGTCGCCGGGATCGGTGCACGCGCGGAGATCGCCGGGCTGGCCCAGGCGCCGGCGTTCCTGCTCGGCGCGTTCATCTGGATATTCATCCACGGCGCGTTCTGCCTCGCCGGCGCGTGGATCTTTCGCGTCGACGTGCACAGCGTCGCGATCGCCTCGGCGGCCAATATCGGCGCGGCGGCCTCCGCGCCCATTGTCGCCGCGCACCACAAGCCGAGCCTCGTGCCCGTGTCCATTCTCATGGCGCTGCTCGGCTACGCCATGGGCAATTATCTCGCCCCGTTGACGGGTTATCTCGCCAAGTTCGCCGCCGGCCAGTAGGACATCGACTGCACGGTGCCGGATTCGCAGCTTGATGGTATCTTGGCGCGATGCCGCGGCTCACGACAAAGGACGTAAAGCGCTACGCGAAACGCACGGCCGCCGTCATCGTCGGCCTGCTGGCGTTGCTCGCGGCGCTGGCGACCTGGGCATGGCACGAACGCGCCGACATCGCCGCAACCGGGCTGCACCCGCAGGTCGTCGACGACCCGCCGGACAGCGCGGTAACGGCGACCTGGCTGGGCGTTACGACGCTGCTCTTCGACGACGGCGAAACGCAGATACTGGTCGATGGCTTCGTGTCGCGCCCGACGCTGTTCGAGTCGCTGACGGGGCGCCCCGTCAGCTGCGACGCGCCGATGATCAACTACGTGATGAACGAATACGGGATGAACCGGCTCGCCGCGATCGTGCCGGCGCACTCGCATTACGACCACGCGATGGACGTGGGCGCGATCGCCAATCGCAGCAGTGCGTCGATCCTCGGCTCCGAGTCCACCGCGAACATCGCCCGCGGCTACGGCGTGCCCGAGGACCAGATCGTCGTGGCCGAGGCCGGCGCGCCCTACAGCTTCGGCGACTTCACGGTGACCCTGATCCCTTCCCTGCATGCCCCGATCGGCCTGCGCGGCGAGGTGCCGCTCGCGGGAACGGTGGACGAACCGCTCGAATTGCCCGCACCGGTCTCGGCCTGGCGGGAGGGCGGGAGCTTCTCGATCGTCATTTCACACCCGCAGGGGACGACGCTGGTGCAGGGCAGCGCCGGCTACCGGGAAGGTGCGCTGGATGACGTGCAGGCCGACGTCGTGATGCTCGGCGTCGGCCTGCTGGAAAGCCTGGGGCGCGATTATACGGAGCGTTACTGGCAGGCGCTGGTGACGTCGACGGGGGCGACGCGGGTCTTCCCGGTTCACTTCGAGGACCAGACGCGCCCCTTCGGCGAGATCGTGCTGCCGCCCAAACTGATCGACAACTTCGCCAGGACGGCGCGCTGGCTGTTATCCATGCGCGATACCTGGGACCGGGACACGCAGCTGCTCCTGCCGACCTTCGGTCAACCGCTGGTACTTTACCCGGAGCAGGCGCCGGACGCCTGAGCGCCTCGGTCCCCGGACGCTTGCAGCAGCGACAGGTCGCCGCCGATGAGGGCCTCTTTCTCGATCCGGCTGAGCCGCTTGACGCGATGTTCGAGACGCTGCGCCGCGGCCCTGTCGCCGGCGGCCTGCTCGAACACGAGTTCCAGGGGGGTGCGGCCGCGCAGGTATTTCGCGCCGCGAATGCCGCTCGCGTGTTCCTCCAGGCGGCGGGCTACGTCGAGCGCAATGCCCGTGTAGAAGCTGCCGTCGGCGCAGCGCAGGATATAGAGGCTGTAGCTCAGGCGCTGCCGCCCTTGAGTGCATCGCCCAGTACACGGAACGCGCCGACTTCGATGCTGGTGAGGTTGTCCTGCGTCTCGGTGAAAGTCAACGCAAGCTTGGCCGCGCCGCCCAGCGCATCGACCGCTTCATTGAACCGCAGGATCAGCATGTTGCCGGTGAGCTGCGCTTCCGCCAGCAGGTCGTGCCCGCCGAACTGCTTATCATCGATCTCGATGTACATGGACTCGTCGAAATCGTCCTCGATCGTGCGAACCAGCAACAGGTAATCGGCGATATCGCCCGTCTTCGTGGTGTTCGCGAAGAACAGCATCGTCGCATTGTCGCGCACATCGAAGGTGACCGTATCGTAATGGCGACTGTCCGTCATTGCCCCGCCCACAAAAGAAAGATACCTTGAGTTTACGCCACGCGGTCCTCTATTGCAGCGATGCGCTCGTCCTTCTCCTGCCACAGCCTGCCCAGCCAGCGGTGCACTTCGCGGCGGAATGCCCGGTCGTTCTCGTAGTCGCCGGCGACGATCGCAGGGTCGATGGGCAACACCCTGATGTCCACCGTAACGTCGACCCGATCGCCGCAGACCATGTCCCAGAACTTCGGCGGACCGTCGGCGTAGACGAGCGTGACGTCGAGAATGGCATCGAACACCTCGCCCATCGCCGACAGTGCGACGGCGATACCGCCGGCCCGCGGTGGCAGGAGATGTCGGTACGGCGACTGCCGCGCTATCCGCTTCTCCTCGCTGAAGCGCGTGCCCTCGACGAAATTGATCACCGACGTCGGTGTGTGGCGGAACTTCTCGCAGGCCTTGCGCGTCGCTTCGAGGTCGGCGCCCTTCTTGTCGGGATGACGCGCCAGGTAGGACGGCGAGTGGCGTTTCATGAAGGGCATATCCAGGGCCCAGAACCCGAGGCCGAGCAGCGGGAACCAGAACAACTGCTGCTTGATGAAGAACTTCAGCAGCGGGATGCGCCGGTTCAGCGCGACCTGCAGCACCACGATGTCCACCCAGGTCTGGTGGTTGGCAAGCACCAGGTACCAGCCGTTCCTGTCCAGCGACGCGGCGCCGTCGGCATGCCACCCGCGGGAGCCCGAACCGCGCAGGGCGAGCGCATTGACGGCAATCCAGTTTTCCGCGAGCCACATGAGCCCGCGCGTCAGGATGCGGCGCACGGCGGCGACCGGCAACAGCAGCTTCAGCACCGCGAGCGTCATGAGCGGCACGAACCAGAACACCGTGTTGACGGCCAGGATGCCGAACGTGAGGACGCCGCGCGCCTGTCTCAAATAATCGCTCACCCGCTCCCCCGGATGCCTTTTCGGAAGCGCCGCATTGTAGCCCGAACCGGGCGCCCGGCGCGGCGCCGGCGCCACTTGCCCGCACATTTTCCATGGAGTACCGTGAAGCGGCCCAGGCCGGAACTCGAAACCTCAAACCTGAAACCCGATGATCACATTGTCCATCAACGGTGAGTCACGCGACCTCGACGTCGATGCGTCGACGCCACTGCTGTGGGTGCTCCGGGACTATGCCGGCCTGACGGGCACGAAGTTCGGCTGCGGCATCGCGCAGTGCGGCGCCTGCACCGTGCACATCGACGGCAGGCCGGTTCGCGCCTGCGTGATACCGGCGTCGGCCGCGGCCGGCCGCGCGGTCACGACCATCGAGGGCATCGGCAGCGGCAGGGTCGGGCTGCACCCCGTGCAGCAGGCGTGGATCGACGAGCAGGTGCCGCAATGCGGCTATTGTCATTCCGGCCAGATCATGGCGGCCGCGGCCCTGCTGGCGAGCACACCGGCACCGACGGATGCCGACATCGACGCGGCGATGGCGGGGATCGTCTGCCGTTGCGGCACCTATCCCCGCATCCGCAAGGGCATCAAGCGCGCTGCGGCCGCGATGGCGGACGCGCGCGCGGCGGAGATCGGCGATGGGTAAGTGGTCCCGGCGTGCATTCATCACGAGCGGCATCGCCGCCGGCGGCGTGGTCGTTTTCGGCGTTGCCATCCGCCGCGGCGATCGATCGGACAAGGCCAGGGAACTCGTCGCATCCGGCGACGACTCGCTGTTCGACGTCTGGCTGAAGATCGCACCGGACAACACCGTCACGGCGATCATCCCGCACGCGGACATGGGGCAGGGCGTGCACACGGCGCTCGCGATGATGCTGGCCGATGAACTCGACGCGGACTGGTCGAGGGTGCGCTTCGAGGAGGCGCCGGCGCACAAGGAGTTCGCCAACTATGCCCTCGCGCGCGGCTACACGACGGCCGGCATGGATTTTCCCGCCTGGCTCATCGACTCCGTCGACGGCCTGTTCTTCCGCGCCACGCAAATGATGGGCCTGCAGATTACGGGCGGCAGCCTGTCCGTGCGCACTACCGGCCAGGTCGCTATGCGCGTGACCGGCGCCGCGACCCGGGCGGTGCTGCTGGAAGCGGCTGCTGCCGAGTGGCAGGTGCCGGTCGCCGAACTTACGGCGGCCAGCAGCATGATTCGCCACGAAGCGAGCGGCCGCGAGGCACCCTTCGCGCACTTCGCACCCGCCGCTGCCGCGCTGCCGATGCCGGACAAACCCGCGCTCAAGACGCCCGACGCGTTTCGCATCATGGGCACGTCGCCGGCGCGTTTCGACGTCCCCCCCAAGGTCGACGGCTCCGCGAAGTTCGGCATCGACGCGGCGCTGCCGGACATGAAACACGCCACCGTCAGGGCGGCACCGGTTTTCAGCGGCCGCGTGCTGTCGGTGGACGAGTCGTCCGTGCAGGCCATGCCGGGCGTCCGCAAGGTCGTGAACCTCGGCGACGCGGTGGCCGTCATCGCCGACGGCTACTGGCAGGCGAAGAAGGCGCTCGACAAGCTCGCCGTCGAGTTCAGCGACGGCGGCAACGGCGCCGCCACGCAGGACGGCATCTTCGAACGCTTTGCCGCCGAGATGGACCGCTCGGCCGCCGCAGGCCGGGTGCAGGACGATTTCGTGTCGGGCAATGCCGCCGCGGCGCTCGCTGCCGCGGCGCAGGTCATCGAGGCGGAGTACCGGGTTCCCTTCCTCGCGCATGCGACCATGGAACCGATGAACTGCACGGCCTGGGTGCACGACGGCCGCTGCGAACTCTGGCTGGGCACGCAGAACCCGCTCGGCTTTGCGCAGCAGGTGGCCAAGGCGATCGGCATGGAGCCGTCGCAGGTCCTGCTGCACAACCAGTACCTGGGCGGCGGCTTCGGGCGCCGCGCCTTCGACGACTTCGCGGTGCAGGCGGCGAGGCTCGCGGCCGATGTGCCCTACCCGGTCAAGCTGATCTGGTCGCGCGAGGAAGACATGCGTCACGATCATTACCGGCAGGCCAGCATCAGCCGTTTTCGCGGCGGGCTGGACGCCTCGGGCAGGGCCGTCGCGTGGCAGAACCACTACGTCAACAAGCACGACCCGGAAGAGGCGCCGCACATCCCGTACGCCATCGCCGACCAGGCAATCGTCTTCAGCGAGAGCGAGACGCACGTGCCGTGGGGCTTCTGGCGCAGCGTCGACCACTCGCTGCACGCGTTCTTCACCGAGTCGTTCATCGACGAACTCGCCGTGGCCGCCGGCCGCGACCCCTACGAGTACCGGCGCGAACTGCTGGCCGGCGCGCCGCGTTTCCTTGCCGTGCTGGAGCTCGCGGCGAACAGGGCCGGTTGGGGCGAGCCCCTGGCCGACAACATGGGCCGCGGCATCGCCATCCATCGCTCCTTCGGCACCATCGTCGCGCAGGTCGTGGACGTCGAGATCGTCGCCGGCAAACCGCGAGCGCGGCGCGTGGTGTGCGCCGTGGATGCCGGATTCGCGGTGCATCCCGACAATCTCGCCGCGCAGATGGAAAGCGGCATCGCCTACGGCCTCACGGCCGCGCTGTACGGCGAAATCTCGATAAGCGGCGGTGCGGTCGCGCAGTCGAACTTCCACGACTACCGGATGCTGCGCATGGACGAGGCGCCGGACGTCGAGACCTACATCATCGACGGCGGCGGATCGACCGGCGGCGCCGGGGAACCGGGCACGCCGCCCATCGCGCCGGCGTTCACCAACGCGATTTTCGATGCGACGGGCATTCGCATTCGCGAACTGCCGGTGAGCAAGCACGAACTGCGCCTGAAAGACGTTGCCTGACGGCATTGCGGGAGTAAGTATTTGAACAGTGAAAGAATCCGCACTCTGCTCGCGGAACTCGACAAGGAACTCAAATCCGCGGGTGAGATCGACGACGAGACGCGCGAGCTGCTGTCGAAACTCAACGACGACCTCGACGAGATCGCCCCCGGCAGCGACGACACGCTGAGCGACAGCGCGCGCGAACTCGAGTCGCGTTTCGCCGCCACGCACCCGGTGGCCGAACGCATCACGCGCGAGATCGCGGACCTGCTCGCCAAGATGGGTATCTGAGCCATGGGGATCAGCGCCAGACTGTCTCGAACAGCGCCTGCAGGCCTGCCTCGAGGAACTTCGGCGGGCCGTTCTCGATGTCGTCGTAGCGCTCGACCACCTGCATATCCGGCCAGTAACGCAGGATTTCTTCGCGGGAAATGGAGAACGGCGGTCCCGTGGCGAGGCCGTCGTCGTATTCGAGCGTGATCAGCAGGCGGCACGCGTCCGGCGCAAGCCGGGCGTTGATGTGCTCCGCGTAAGCGCGGCGCTGCTCCGCCGGCGTCGCAACGAGTGCGCCGCGGTCGTACCAGCCGGTGAATCCCGTTGCGTCGAAATCGAACAGGTCGCCGCAGTAGATCGTGATGTCGCGGTCCTCGCCGGTGTAGGCCGGGAGACGGCCCGCAAGAACCGTGTAAGGCAACGCGTTTTCCTCGAAAAAGGCACGCGCCGCGATGTCCGAAAGCTCCACGCCGACGACGCTGTTGCCCTGCTCTTCCAGCCACAGCATGTCGACGGTCTTGCCGCACAGGGGCACCAGGACGCGTTTGCCCGACGCATGCCAGTGCTTCCTGAGACTGGCATTGCCCCGCTCCTCGTGCCAGCCGATACGTCCTTCACGCCATCTTTCCAACCAGGATTCGGTCATCGCTTGTGTCCCGCTCGCGCGTGTACCACGTACCTCGCGCAGTTTACTCAACCCGGGGCGGACGTTACCATGCGCGCGCCTGACCCCTGGAGGAAACCGACTCATGGCGACTGCTATTCGCATCGACGGCAAGGCCAAAGCGGCTGAGTTATCCGAGAAAATCACGCAGGAAACGGCGGCACTCGCGCGTGAACACGGCATCAAGCCCGGCCTCGCGGTGGTCATCATCGGCGAGGATCCGGCGAGCCAGGTGTACGTGCGCAACAAGAAGCGCACGGCGGAAGCCTGCGGTTTCCATTCGGTGCGGCATTCACTGCCGGCCGACGTATCCCAGCAGGAGGTACTCGACCTCGTCACCTCCCTCAACGAGGATCCGGACATCCACGGCATCCTGGTGCAGCTGCCGCTGCCCGATCACCTCGACGAGCAGCGGATAACGCAGTCGATCCTGCCCTCGAAGGACGTCGACGGCTTTCATTACATCAACATAGGCAAACTGACGGCCGGCGACATTGGCGACGCATTCGTACCCTGTACGCCCGCGGGCTGCATGCTGATGGTCGAGGATCACCTCGGTACGGACCTGTCGGGTCTCGGCGCGGTCGTCATCGGCCGCTCCAACATCGTCGGCAAACCCATGGCGAGCCTGCTGCTCGCCCGCAACGCGACGGTCACGATCTGCCACAGCCGCACGAAGGACCTGCCCGCGGTCGTGCGCGGCGCCGATATCGTGGTTGCCGCCGTCGGCCGTCCCGGCATGGTCCGCGGGCACTGGATCAAGCCGGGCGCGGTCGTGATCGATGTCGGTATCAACCGCGTCGAGGTCGACGTCGACGGCGAGAAGAAATCGAAGCTGGTCGGCGACGTGGACTACGCTGAAGCGTGCGAAGTCGCGCAGGCGATTACGCCGGTGCCCGGCGGCGTCGGGCCGATGACGATCACGATGCTCATGGCGAACACGCTGCGTTCGGCCAGGCTCGCCGCCGGTCTCGGCGACTGAGTCAGTCGGCCGCTGCCGACTCCAGCCGGAATCGAAACGTCCGGCAGGTCTTGATCGCCGGCACCGCCCGGTGCTCCGGCACGGGCTGGTAGCGGGATGCCCTGATCGCCCGGATTGCCGGTTTCTCGAAAACGCGGTTGGTGCTGCTGCGCACCGCGATGCGATACGGCCGGCCTTCGCGATCCACGTTGAAACAGACCTGCACGTCGCCCTCGACGCGGTCGCGGCGCGCGACCTCGGGGTACGCGGGTGCGACCGTGTTGAGCGGAACGCGCTCGCGGCCGTCGTCATCGAGGCGTTTCTCCGGGGCATCCGCGGCCGCCGCGACGGCAGCCAGCAGCACCGCCATGGGCAGCGCGCAGCTAGCGGTTTGCCTCATCGGCCGATGCCTCGCGGCTGTCATCGATGATGATGCTCGGCGACACGGGATCGACGGCGTCGCGGTACATCGCCCGCAGTCGCTCGAGCGTATGGGCCTGCGGGCTCAGCGCTTCGACCCTGGCGATATCGCGCTCCGCCTCGGCGTCGCGGTCCTGCTTCAGGTAGACGAGCGCGCGGTTGCTGTAGCTGCGCCAGTGCCCGTCGTCGATCTGCAGCGCTCGATCGCACGCCTGCAGCGCCTCCTCGAGCCGTTCGAGCATCGCGAGTCCCGCGCAGAGATTGGAGTACCCCGCGACGCGTTCCCGCCGGCCGCCGGCCGCCTCCAGGCCGCGCTCGGTCAGCCGGACGCCTTGCTCCGCATCCCCGGCCCGCAGCGCCGCGGCGCCCTCGGCCAGGTCGGCATTGGCGGGCCCGACGACGGTCTTCGCGACCGCTTCCGGCGGCCTGGCCGTCGACTGCGCCTGGGCAAGCGAGCCCAGCAGCATCAAAAGTGGCAGGAAGCGGGCAGTATTCATGTATTTAGGGTTCGCCGTGCGAACCCCGTCTCAACCGTCTTGCTGCAAATGGTTCTCGAAGAATTCGACGGTCCTGGTCCACGCAAGTTCAGCCGCTTTCATGTCGTAGCGCGGAGTAGTGTCATTGTGAAAGCCGTGCACGTAACCGTCGAACAGCTTTCAGATCTGCCGGTCGACGTCGGGCTTCCCGCTCACCGGTCAGCCGCTGATGTAGTGTTCGAGGTGTTGGATCGCTTCCTGCTGATCGGCAATGATGGCCTGCACCAGGTCGCCGATGGAGACCATGGCGGTCACCCGGCCGTCCTCGACGACGGGCAGGTGGCGGATCTTCCTTTCGGTCATGATCTCCATGCAGGCATTCACGGTGTGATCGCAGCTTGCCGTCAGCACGTCCGTGGTCATGATCTCCGCCACCCGCGTGTCCTTCGACGAGCGGCCCTTGACGATGACCTTGCGGGCATAGTCTCGCTCGGTGACGATACCGGCGAGGTCGCCGTTCTCGCCCAGAACCACGAGCGAACCGATCGACTTGTCAGCCATCACCTTGATCGCCTCGAAGACCGAGGCGTCGGGTGCAATGGCGATTACATTTCTGCCGTTTGCTTCGAGCAGGTGCTTGACCAGTTTCATCGTACCCCCTTCCTGTCGCCGGAAACGGCTTGTTGTCCGCGTAACCTGGCGGCACGTCCGCTCTGCAGGTCCGCGTTCATTCTAGCCCGACATGGCAAAGCCCGCCATTGCGGGCGGGCTTTGCGGGCCCGAAAACCGGGATCCGGGCCTTGCGGGGGGTCGTCGATCGAACCGCCGTGGCGGTTCAGTCGTGCCGCTGGATCGAGCCGCGGACGTTCGTGTAGCGCAGCGCGCCGCTGCCGGCTTCCTCGATGACCAGGTCCTGCTCGACGTCGTCGAGGTCGATGTCACCGGACCCGTCGTCCACCGTGACGCTGCCGCGGACTCCCCGGATGTCGATCGTGCCGGAGCCGTCCTCGACGTACACGTCGCCAGCGGCCCCGACGATCGTGATCGAACCCGAGCCGTCGTCGATTGTCACCGCGCCCGTATTCGCGAGACTGATGGAACCGCTGCCGTCGTCGATGTCGACAGCGCCCGAATTCGCGAGCTCGATCGCGCCGCTGCCGTCGTCGATGCTCACGTCGCCCGAGACGTCATGAACCTTCACGAGGCCGGAGCCATCGTCGATCACGAGGGTGAGCTGCGCCGGCATGCGCACGTCGAGATCAATGGCGGCATTGTCGCCCCAGCCCCAGCCCGGGCTGAAGCCCGCCTGCAACTCCGCCCTGTCGCCGTCCTTCGCAAGATCGAGGCGCAGGCGCTTCTCGATGAACTTCGCCGCTTCCCCGGCATCGGCGGTGTCCACGATTATCGTCGCCACCACGACGATCTCGTTGCTGCCCTCGACACCGGTCACGACGAGGGCGCCGGCGCCGGCGTCGATGAACACTTCGGCCAATCCGGCGGCATCCAGGTCGAGATTCCTCACCTCGGTGTACTGTTTCGCCCCCGCATGTGACAGGCTCACGGCGAACATCGCCATTACGATAATTCCACGCATCATTGACTCCCGGCTTACCCGTGCGTTTGTCATGTATCCTTTAAGACGCCGCCCGGAGCCGATTGGTTGCAAACGGCATGGTCAGTCGCGGGCATCGCGCCGGAGGCGCTCGAGCAGGGCGTCGATCTCGGCCGCCGGGTACCACCGGCCCCGGGCCATGACACCATGTATGCGGCGGGTGGCGGCGATGTCCTGGAGGGGGTTCGCATCGAGCAGGACGAGATCCGCCTCGCGGCCGGTCTCTATGACGCCCGTCCTCAGGCCGAGGAACTCCGCGACGTTCGCGGTACCGGCCTGCAGTGCCTCGAACGGCGTCAGCCCCGCGGCAACCAGCAACGCGAGTTCGCGGTGGACGGAGAATCCCGGCACGTTGAAGACCTGGGGCGCGTCGGAGCCGAGCAGGATACCGGCGCCGGCATCGTGCAGCTGCCGTATCAGGGCGCGGCGCACGTAGATGGCCTTCGCGGCAACTTCGGGGCTGAATCCGCGTTCCTGCTGCTGCCGCTCTTTTGCCTGCAGCCAGCTCTCGACCGTGGCCGCGGGCATGTACTGCATTTCTGCCCGGCGGGCGAGCTCGCTTGCGGCCACGTCGTTGACGACCTGCTCCACGAGCGTTTCCGTCGGCACGACCCAGGTGCCGGCCGCGGCCGTCGCGGCGGCGAGACTCACTATTGCGTCCACGTCGACGTCGTCGGCCAGCAGGACGTCGAAGAACCCGCCGAAGCCGCCCGAATCGTCGTACTGTGCCGGCATCAGTGCCGCCATGTAGCCGTCGAGGTGATCGATGCTCGCCATGCCCGATGCGAGCGCGCCGGCGAGACCGACTTCGACGGGAACGTGCCCGGCGAAGGGCAACCCCAGTTCGTTTGCCGTTGCGGCGATCGCCCTGAATTCCCCGTCGTCGAGCCCGGGATGGATCTTGATGAAGTCGTACCCTGCCGCGTGCTGCTCGCGTACCTGGCGCGCGCCGTCCGCGGCGCCGCTGACCGAGCGCCCGTCGAGCGACGGGCCCGAGGTAATCAACCGGGGCCCGATCCTGTCGCCTTCGAGCAACTCGGCGCGCAGCGGCAGGTGCGAGGGATGCCCCAGCATGCCGCGAACGGTCGTCACGCCGTTGGCAATGAAAAGCGCGAAGTCACGCTCGAGATCAGCGGACGCGGCGGGCGCAACGTGCGCATGCATCTCGGCGAGGCCCGGCACCAGGAAACGGTCGGTGCCGTCGACGACCACGGCCGCCTCGGGCACGGGCATCTCGTCGACGTGGCCGATTCCGGCGATAACGCCGTCGGTGACGATGACGGTTTGCTGCGGGACGATGCGTTCTTCCGACATCGGGATCACGTTGACGTTGACGAACGCGACGGTATCTGCGGCTGCCACGCCGGCGGCGAATACCGCGATGACAGTCACAACGCATCGATGCATGACAGCTCCTGCTTTCGGCCCACGGCTTTTGAGGGCGAATGCCGCCCCGGGTTCAATGAACCGGTCTCAGAGTATCCGCCTCAGGGTCTCGCGGCTGACATTGCCGCCGCAGATCAGTACCACGACCTTCTGTCCGCCGAGCGCCTCGCGCTGCTTGATCATGGCGGCCACGGCGACGCCCGCGGCGCCCTCGATGAGCTGATGCTCGTAGTCGATGAAGTGCCGCATGGCCGCGGCAATCTCGGCCTCGCTCACGAGCACGAACTCGTCGACCAGGGTGCTGCAGAGCCCGAACGTGATCGCGCCCTGTTCTATGCCGCCCGCAGTACCGTCGGATAGCGTCGGCGCGCTCGACTCGTCGAGAATCCGGCCGGCCGCGACCGAATGCGCCATCACGGCCGACGCCTCGGGCTGGCAGCCGACGATCCGGATCGCGGGGTTGCCGGCCTTGAGCACGCTGGCAACGCCAGCGATCAGCCCGCCGCCGCCGACGGCAACGTAGACCGTGTCGGCCTGCGGCAGCGATGCCGCGATTTCGATCCCGCAGGTACCCTGCCCCGCAATGACGGCCGGATCGTTGTAGGGAGACACGTAGAACATCCCGTGCTCAGCGGCATAGCCTCGCGCATGCTCCTCCGTATCGAGCCCGTCGGTGCCGAAGAACCGCACGTCGCCGCCATAACTCCGGATCGCCTCGACCTTGGCCGGGGACGTCTGTTCGGGCACGAAGATCACGCCGCCGATGCCCAGCTCGTGCATCGCGTAGGCGACGGCAGCGCCGTGATTGCCGCTGGACGCGGCCACGCAACCGGCACGCCGTTGCGCGCTCTTCAGCGTCAGGAGACGATTCGCCGCACCGCGAAGCTTGAACGAGCCGGTGTACTGGAGGTTCTCCCGCTTGAAGTGCACGTCGGCACCGATCGCGGCACTGAAGCGCCACGAGTAATCCAGCGGCGTTTCTCTCGCCAGGCCCGCGACCCGGTCGCGTGCATCCCGGGCGGCCGCGGCCACGTCGCTGGAATCGAGTTCGGTCATGCGCACAGTCTCGGCCGTGCAGCGGACGGGCGTCAAGCATGCTGCGCCTGAATCTGGCGATACGCCCCGTGCGCTGCGAGAATGTGCCGATCCAGTGAAATTGACGGTGATCGATGACTGCGCGTTTTGTTCTATTGCTGGCCTGCGCCTGCTTCGCTGCCTGCGGTGGCGACCGGGCAGCGGTGGAATCGGCCGCCCCCGAGGATGCGGAGGCGGCAGCGATCGAGTCGCAAAGCGGCGAGGAGGAGGCTGCTTCGAATGCAGGGGAAAATCCGCAGCCGGGCTACCTCGCCGGGGAAGGGGGTCCGTCTGCCGGTGACGCCCTGCCGATGCCGTTCCGCGTCATCTGGGAGCCGTGGTACGGCGATTTCGAGGGCATGGTGGAGCGCCGCATCATCCGCGCCGTGGTGCCTTTCGGCGGCTATCAGTTCTATTACGATCAAGGCTTGCCCAGGGGCGCCTCGTACGACCTGCTGCAACGCCTGGAGTCCCACATCAACGAGGAGCTGGGCCGGCGCCACGTCAAGGTCTACGTTGTCGTAATCCCGCTCAGCCGCGACCGGCTCATACCGGCACTGCTCGAAGGCCATGCGGACCTGGTCGCCGGCGACCTCACGATCACGCGGGAGCGGGCCGAACTCGTCGACTTCGCCCGCCCCATGCTCCGGGGCATCGACGAGGTCGTCGTGACCGGCCCCGGCGCACCGCCGCTCGATACCCTGGACGACCTGGCCGGGCAGGATATCGTCGTGCGCGGATCGAGCAGCTACTTCGAACACCTGCAGGCCCTGGTGGACGATTTCGAGCGGCGCGGTCTCGAACCGCCCGTGCTGCGGCTTGCCGACGAACTGCTCGAAGCGGAGGACCTGCTGGAGATGGTCAACGGCGGGCTGATCGCCATTACCGTGCTGGACGATTACAAGGCCGAGTTCTGGGCGACGGTATTCCCGCACATCGTGGTCCGCGACGACCTCGTCATCAACGGAGGCGGCTCGATAGCCTGGGCGATGCGCAAGGACAGCCCGCAGTTCGCGGCGGTCATCCAGGGCTTCCTGAGGAAATACGGCAAGGGGACGCTGGTCGGGAACGATACCTACAACCGCTACCTGTCCAGCGCGGCCACCGTCCGTTGTTCGCACTCGCGCAACTCGCTGCGGGAACTCCAGGATCTCGTCGCCGTGTTCCAGAAATACGGCGAGGTATTCGATTTCGACTGGCTGATGCTCGCCGCGCAGGCATTCCAGGAATCGGGGCTGCGGCAGGACCGGCGGAGTCCCGCGGGCGCGGTCGGCATCATGCAGATCAAGCCATCGACGGCTGCAGACCCGAACGTCGGCATCGACGACGTTTCCACGGTCGACGGCAATATCCATGCGGGTACCAGGTACATGCGCTTCATCGCCGACCGGTATTTCGGGGACGAACGATTCAACAAGCTGAACCAGTGGCTGTTCAGCCTCGCGGCCTACAATGCGGGCCCGGCGAAGATCAACCGGTATCGGCGCGAAGCGGCCGAGAACGGCTACGATCCCGACCGGTGGTTCGATAACGTCGAGATCATCGCCGCACGCCGCATCGGCAGCGAGACCGTCACCTACGTGAGCAACGTGTTCAAGTACTACGTCGGCTACCAGATAAGCATGGAGCGCGGGGCACTCCGCGAGGAACGTTACTCCGCGGAGCTGCAGGAATGCCTGGGCCCCGACAACCAGTAGCTACATCTGGCCCTCGATCGGCAGCAGGCCCATGAGACGCGTGCGCAGGCGGCGCCAGAAGCTCGTGTCCGGCTCGGTCCGCGCCACGAGCTCGAGCCCGTTGCTGACGTAGTGCCAGTTGATGCGCCCCTTGCTGTTCAGCTGCAGCCGGTAGGCCACCGTCCGCAGCGAATCGAGGCCGGAAGCGGCCATTGCCTCCGCGACCTCGCCGGATTCGACCACCATGCCCAGCTCGGTGTTGATGTACAACGAGCGCGGATCGAGATTGAACGAGCCGACGAACGCGGCCAGGCGATCGACGATTGCAACCTTGGAGTGCAGCGTCAGCCTTGCGGGGTCGACATCACCGACCGCGCTGCCGTCCTCGATCGGCCGCAGCTCGTAGAGTTCGATACCCTGCCTCAACAGCGGTTTCCGGTAGCGCGCATACACCGCATGCACGCTGGAATGGTTCGTGGATGCAAGCGAATTCGTCAGGATGACGACGCGCACGCCCTTCTTTGCGAGAGCGGCGAAGAAGTCGACGCCTTCGCGTTGCGGAACGAAATACGGTGAGACGACGATGACTTCCTTGCGGGCGGACGACACCATCTTGATCAGCCGCTCCGTAACGTCACCGATCTGCCGGCGAACGAGACCGCGTACCCTGTCGGGATGGTCGAGCACCAGCTCGGCCCTTGCCGAGACCCACGGCAATTTGCCGTCGACGAGGTCACGGACCAGGTGCTCATTGAGGCCGCGGATGACCGGGCTGTCCCTGTGTGTTTCTATGTGGCGGTGTCCCGCGGCCATCGTCTCGTTGAGTGCCTGGTGCGGCAGGTACTTGTCGAAGACGCTTATCGGGATGGCTTCCTTGGTATTCCAGTACTCGTCGAAGCCATCCGAGACGTCGTCCACCACGGGACCGATGGCCGCAATGTCCTCGTCCAGGAATTCGCTTTTCACGCTCGTCTGGTAGTACTCGTCCGCCAGGTTGCGGCCGCCGACGATCGTCACCTGGTTGTCCACCGTGAACGACTTGTTGTGCATCCGCCGGTTGAGGATGTTGAAGTTCGCGATAAAGCTGATCAGCCGTGAACGGCGCCGTGGAAACGGGTTGAAGACCCTTACTTCGATATTGATGTGATCATTCAGGCTCAACAGGCCGGCATCGATCGGCTCGGTCAGCGCATCGTCCATCAGCAACCGGACCCGCACGCCCCTGTCCGCGGCCTCGATGAGCTTGAGCGCAATCAGGTTGCCGCTCAGGTCGTCGCGGATGAGATAGCTCTGGATATCGATACTGCGCTCGGCCTTGTCGATGAGGCCGAGGCGCAGGCACAGTGCGTCGATACCGAGCTGCACCCTGAACACGCCGCACGGCCCCGTATTGGCGGACATCCAGGTGTTTACGGCGGAGCCGAGCAAGGTGCCGGCCGTATCCGCAACCTTGAACGAGTCACGACGCTCCGGCAGGTCGAAGTACTTGCGGTATCTGGTCGGTACCCGGCTTCCTACCAGTGTCTCGAACATGCCCATGCGCTCATTATCACCCAGCACGCGAGGGTTGCGTGAAAACGGACGTTTGACCGGCTTCGGAAAGCAGGAGCCCGGAAACGACTCCGGGCTCCCTGCCCATCGGGCGACGGTCAGCGCGGCTGATCGGTTCTCATTCGCGGCTGGAATCCAGGCCCTCGCGCAGCCGGACCGCGTGCAGCGCGGACCGGCCTCCCTGCCGCGAGATTTGACAGAATAATTCTCGGTGCTCGCGTTTCGTTGACAGTTTTCCCGGCTGCGTGCGACGATGGCTCATCGTTTGACAAAGGCACACTTGGCGAAAGCCAGGGTCGCAAAGCTTCCGGTCCACGGGTAGAACCCAGGATAGCGGGGCCGCCAACACGAGTCCCGATTCGCGTCGACGAATCTTGCCGTCTGGCTTTCCCGATCCGCCCCCGCCGTGTCTTTGGCCTGCGACTTTTCTGTGCCGGAGATGACTATGACTGCAGCGAGACTTCGCAATACCGGGCGCTTCGTGCGCCCGGCGATCGGCGGGAGCACCGAGTACACGATCAACAGCACGCGCGAACTGATGCGGCTGATGAATCCCGACGCACGCACGCCCACGCCGATCCGGCCTGCCGGCGCCCGCAGTGCATCCACGGGCTGCAACACGACACCGGCCGGCACCGTCATCAGTGTCAATCCCCTCGATAACATCCTCAACATCGATACCTTCAACAACACGGTGACCGCGCAGGCGGGCGTGCGAATCTACCGCCTCGCGGAGGCCCTGGCTGAGCACGGCCTCGAACTCGTGGGCGCCCACGAACTCGCAGGACGCACGCTGGGCGGTGCGATCGCGGCGCCGAGCATGGGCCCGGGCATCGGCAAGCGCTCCGCCTGCCTCGCGAGCCGGGTGCTGAGTGCCAAGCTCGTCACACCCGCGGGCAAACTGATGAAAGTGGACGCCCGCCAGCAAAACCTGCTGGGTGCAGTCCGCTCGAGCTATGGCCTGCTCGGCGTCATCACCGAGGCGACGCTCAAGGTGCAGCCGATCGCCAATTTCACGGTCAGCCATCGCAAGCTGCCGATCGACGATTTCTGCCGCGTCGTCGATACGCTGGCCAACAACGATGTCGGGTTCAAGTTCTACCTGCTGCCCTACCGCGACCGCGTCTACCTCGACTTGCGGCGCTACTCGGATTCCGCGGGCCACACCTACAGGACACCGTGGAAGATCAAGGACTGGGGAGAGACGACCGTGCTGCCCGGCCTGTTCAAGTCGTTCAACCGCCTGTTGCCGCTGCATTCGGTTCGATACCAGGTGATCGATACGGTCAGCGAGGCGACGCAGGGCATCGTCAACGGCCGCTTCGTGACGACGGGCAACAACACCCTTGCCGGGTCGTCCGGCCGTAACTTCAGCCGCACGCGCAACCTGCTCTACACGACCTGGTGCTTTCCGGCCGCGGACTTCTCGGTGGTCGCCCGGGCTTACCGGCAGTTCTGCAGGCAGAATTACGAGACGTCGCGCTACCGCTGCGACATGCCGGCGGTCGGCTACTACGTGTACCAGGACCGCTCCGCCCTGCTCTCGCCGTCGTTCGACGAACCGATGATCGCGCTGCAAACGTCGTCGACCCAGGCGAACGGCTGGGAGGACTTCGTCATCGACCTGGCCGACTTTGCCGAGCACTGGGCCGGCGTGCCCCTGTTCAGCCAGACCCGCTCGCTGCGCGCGGACTATGCCCGCCAGGTCTACGGCGCCCGGCTCGACTTCTTTCGCAAGATCCGGCGGCAGCTCGACCCGGAAGACCGCTTCCTGACGCCCTTCATGGCCCAGTATTTCCAGTAATTGCGGTAGCTGCTCGCGCAGGATCCCGGCAGAACCCGGTCGCCCGGGCCGGGTTTTCCACGCGGTAATTTTCTAACCTATTGTATTGTCTGGGCTTTCAGCCTGAGACAACTCGTTACATTTTCAAACTGGACTTTATATATCGAACTAATATAATGCATCGCCCCGATATATGGCGACACCGGTCGCCGGAATGAAGCGCAATGGATGTCAAAACCGTCTGCCTGGGCATGCTGACCGATGGTGAAGCCTCGGGCTACGACCTGAAGAAGGAATTCGAATCGTCGTTCGGCCATTTTTTCGCCGCCGGCTACGGCTCGATCTACCCCGCGCTCAATGCCCTGGCCAACGACGGCCTGGTCGAGTGCCGCTGCATTCCGCAGGAGGGCAAACCCGACCGCAAGGTCTACCAGATCACGGCGGCGGGCCGCGAACACCTGCTCGCGGCGCTCGGGAATCCCCGCCCGTCACACAAAGTGCGCTCCGAGTTTCTCGCCACGATGTGTTTCGCCCACCTGATGACCCGCGAGCAGGTCGAAACCGTGCTCGACAATCGCGTCAGGGAAATGACGAGCTACCTCGAGCTCTTTAAAGAATTCGAAACAAACTGCATGGAAGATTGGCCGCCCGGCGCACGCTTCGTCCTCGGCTTCGGCAAGACGATGATGCAGACCATGCGGGAATACGTCGAAGCGAACCGGGACAAGCTCTTCGACGATGCGGATGGGGGCCGGGAGTCCGCCGTCGGCTGATGCCGCCGCGATACTCGAGCTATTACGAAAAAGGTCTCAAGAACATGAATTTTAGCAATCTGAAGCAGTTTCGCTCCTGGCTGATATCCGCCGGCATCGTCGTGCTGGTCGGCGTGTGGCTGGCCTCCGGCCAGCTCGGAAGCGATGCGCCGGACGAAGGCCAGGCACCGGCCAGCGTGATTACCAGTGCCGCGGCGCCTTCGCGGTCGAGCGTCCGCGTGCGCACCCAGTCCGCCGAGGCGATCATGCGCACCATCGTCGTCAACGGCGAGACCGCGCCGGCGCGCGTCGTCGATCTCGCGGCGGAAACCGACGGCCGCATCGAGTATGTGGGCGTCGATCGCGGCACGAACGTCGACCGAAATGCCGTCATCGTCCGGCTGGACGAGCGCGACCGCAAAGCCCGGCTCGCACAGGCGGAGGCCACCGTCCGGCAGCGCGAAGTGGAATACCAGGGGCGCCTGAAGCTGAAGGGCGAGAGCTACGTGTCCGAGGCACAGCTGCAGGAAGCGATCGCGCAGCTCGAGGCCGCGAAAACGGAACTCAAGCGAGCCCAGCTCGACCTCGAGTACATGACCATTCGCGCGCCGTTCGCCGGTGCGTTGCAGGAACGCCACGTCGAGGTGGGCGACTTCGTCAAGGCGGGCGACCCGATTGCCCGCTTCGTGGACAACCGCAGGATCATCGTGACAGCCAACGTTTCGGAGTTCGATGCCGGCTACGTCGAAACCGGGCAAAAGGCGCAGGCGCGGCTCGCCACCGGCGAGACCGTCCACGGCACCATTCGCTACGTCGCGCCCGTCGCCGACGAGGCGACGAGAACGTTCACCGTGGAGCTGGAGGTGGACAACAGCAACGGCAACCTGCGCGCGGGCGGCACCGCCGAGCTGCAGGTCCCCGCGGAACGCGTCCTGGCGCATCGGATTTCACCCTCGCTGCTCACGCTCGATGACGCCGGCAACATCGGCGTGAAGATCATCAACGACGCAGGCCAGGTCGAGTTCGTCGTTGCCGACGTCGCATTGTCCACGAACGAGGGCGTCTGGATTGCCGGCCTGCCGGACCTTGCGACCATCATCACGGTGGGCCAGGGCTTCGTCGTGCCCGGAACAATGGTGGACGCGGTTCCGGAGGGCGACGTCGAGACCGCGGTCGCGATCAAGGCGGAAGACGAGGACTAGCCGATGCAGATCATCGAGACCGCAATGGCGCGGTCGCGAACCGTGTTGCTGTCACTGGCGGTCGTCCTGGTCGCCGGCGTAATCGCCTACACGACGATACCCAAGGAGGCGGAACCGGACATCGAGATCCCGATGATCTATGTCCACGTTACGCATGACGGTATTTCGCCGGAAGACGGCGAGCGCCTGCTGGTCCGGCCCATGGAGCAGGAACTCCGCGCCATCGAAGGCATCAAGGAGATGACCGCCAACGCTTACGAAGGCGGCGCCAACGTACTCATCGAGTTCGACGCGGGCATCGACACGGACAAGGCACTGGCGGACGTCCGCGAAAAGGTCGACATGGCGAAAGCCAAGCTGCCCGGCGAGACCGACGAACCGACCGTCAACGAGGTGAAGATGTCGCGCTTCGACCCGATGCTGGTCCTCAACCTCGCCGGTGACGTGCCGGAGCGGACGCTCATTACCATTGCCAAGGACCTCAAGGAGGAGATCGAGGGTCTCGCTGGCGTCCTCGAGGTGAACCTGGTCGGCGTCCGCGAAGAGTTAATGGAAGTCATCGTGGACCCGCTGGCGATGGAGAGCTACGGCCTCGACCAGGCGCAGATCATCAACTTCGTCAGGCTCAACAACCGGCTCGTGGCAGCCGGCGCACTGCAGTCGGAGGAAGGACGCTTCCCCGTCAAGGTCCCGGGCGTGTTCGAAAGCCCCGACGACGTGCTCGGCATGCCCATCAAAGCGGTGGGCGATCGCATCGTCCACTTCCGGGATATCGCCGAGGTCCGCAGGACCTACAAGGATGCCGAGAGCTACGCCCGCCTCAACGGCAAGCCGGCGCTTGCCATCGAGGTCGTGCAGCGTGCGCGCGCCAACGTCATCGAGACCATCGACGAGATCAAGGCACTCGTGGCCGAAGAGCAGGCTTACTGGCCGGCCGAAATCGAGGTCATCGCGTCGCGTGACAAGTCGAAAGACGTGCAGGACATGCTGACCGAGCTGCAGAACAGCGTGCTTGCGGCCGTGCTGCTCGTCTTCATCGTCATCATCGGCATTCTCGGTATTCGCACCGCGCTGCTCGTCGGCGTCGCGATCCCCGGCTCGTTCCTGATGGGCATACTGCTCATTGGTTCCTTCGGCGTCACGATCAACATGATGGTGCTGTTCGCGCTGATCATGGCCGTGGGCATGCTCGTCGACGGCGCTATCGTCGTGACCGAGATGGCCGACCGGCGCATGGCCGAGGGCGAGAGCCGTTTCGACGCGTACTCGCGCGCTGCCATCCGCATGTCCTGGCCCATCATCGCATCGACCTGCACGACGCTCGCCGCATTCGTGCCGCTGGCCCTCTGGCCGGGTACCTCCGGCGAGTTCATGAAGTACCTGCCGATCACGCTCATCGCGGTCCTCTCGGCATCGCTGATCATGGCGCTGATATTCGTGCCCACGCTCGGCTCGGTATTCGGCAAGACCGGCGCCACGACCGCCGAGATGAAGCGCAATCTCGCCGCGGCCGAGACCGGCGACCTGAACAGCGTCACCGGGTTCACGGGCAGCTACATCAGGCTGCTGCGCCGGTCCCTGAGGCGGCCGTGGCGCAGCGTCGCGGGGGTCACCGGCTTGTTGCTCGCCGTGTACGTCGCCTTCTTCGCATTGGGCCGCGGCGTCGAGTACTTCCCGGAGGTCGAGATGCCTTTCGGCATGGTCGATATCCGTGCGCGCGGCGATCTCTCGATCGACGAGATGGACCAACTCGTGCGCCAGGTCGAAAACCGTGTCCTCGGCATGGCCGAGATCGAACACCTGTATGCAAAGGTCGGCGCCGGCGGCGACGATGCCGCGTCCGACCATATCGGCTCGCTCACACTGAACTACGTGGACTGGGACGAGCGGCGCAAAGCCGATGAGATCCTGGCCGACATCCGTCGCAACACGGCCGATCTCGTCGGCATTACGATTGAAACACGCAAGCCTGATCCAGGTCCGCCCATTGGCAAGCCGATCCACATCGAGGTAGCGTCGCGCTTCCCCGAGTTGCTGGACGACGCCGTGGCCGAAATCCGCGCGGTCATGGAGGAACACCCGGCCGTCATCAATATCGAGGACAGCCGTCCCCTGCCCGGTATCGAATGGCAGATCGACGTCGACCGCGCCGAGGCGGCTCGCTTCGGGGCCGATATCTCGCTCGTCGGCGCGATGGTCCAGCTCGTGACCAACGGCATCAAGATCGGCGAATACCGGCCCGACGACAGCGACGACGAGATCGACATCCGCGTCCGCTACCCGGAACAGTACCGCAGTCTCTCCCAGATCGACGGGCTGCGCATCCCGACGGACGGCGGGCAGGTGCCCATCAGCACGTTCGTCGAAAGAAAACCGGCACAGAAAGTCAGCACGATCACGCGCATCGACCTGGAGCGCACGATCAGTATCGATGCCGATGTCGACAGCGACTACCTCGTATCCGACGTGGTCGCGGATCTCCGCGAGATGATGCCCACCCTCGCACTCGATCCACGCGTCAGCGCCGCGTTCCGTGGCGGTACGGAAGACCAGGAAGAGGACATGGCGTTCCTGGAGCGGGCGATGCTGATGGCGCTCGCGATCATGGCGATCATCCTGGTGACGCAGTTCAACAGCATTTACCAGGCCGGCCTGATTCTCACCGCGGTGCTGTTCTCGACAGGCGGCGTGCTCCTCGGTCATCTCGTCATGGACAAGCCTTTCGGCGTCATCATGTCCAGCGTCGGCGTCATCACCCTCGCGGGTATCGTCGTAAACAACAACATCGTGTTCATCGATACCTACAACGTGCTTCGCAGCCGGGGCCTCGATGCCTACGATGCCGTATTACGTACCTGCGCGATCCGCCTGCGGCCAGTGTTGCTCACCACGGTTACGACGATCATCGGCCTCATGCCGATGGTGCTGGGTGTCAACATCAACCTGATCGAACGCGACATCTCGGTGGGCGCACCGAGTTCCCAGTGGTGGACACAGCTCGCGTCGTCGGTCGCCGGGGGCCTCGCTTTCGCCACGATCCTCACGCTGCTCCTGACGCCCAGCCTGCTCATGATCCAGGCCAACGTGTCAGAGCGCATCGCCGCGCGCCGCGAGCGCCGCGGCGACGGTTCGTCGGCCACCACGGCCACCCCGTAGCAATGCATCCGGGCCTGCATCCAAATCCGCCTTGCCGGCATCTAAGTGGCAGGTTCCGGATTCCGTCGCCGTGCGCGCGGCCCGAACTCCGGCTGGCGGCAGCGGTCTGATTCTCCGTCGGCAAGGGCCGGGGCCAGCGGCAGGCACCGGGCATGACACTGTAAGTGTCTGTTTTTAAAGAATCACGCTGGGCAAAAAAATCGACACAAGGTGTTGCGTTATACTAAGCTAGTGTTATACTTCACTATAACACTGTAACTCGAAAGATGACCGCCAAGATGAACCTCAAACACGTCACTGTCACCACGCTCATCATCTCACTCACGGTCGCCCTGGCGTCCGGCTGCGGCGTGGGCGAAGCCAGCGTCGCCCCGGAAAGTGAGACCCGGGCGGCAACCCCGATCCCGGTGGAGACGGCCATGCCGACGCGTATCGATATCGTCGCAACCTACGAGGCGACGACCACGATCGCTTCGGATGCCGACGCGCCCGTCGTGGCAAAAGTCGGTGGCGAGGTCGTGAGGCTGCTGGTCGAGGAAGGCGATCGGGTCGTGGCGGGACAGGTACTCGCCGAACTCGACGGCGAGCGCCTGCGGCTCGAGATGTTGTCGGCAAGGGCGAACCTCGAACAGGCCCGGGGCGAGTACGAACGCTACACCGACCTGGCTGCACGCGGCCTGGTGAGTGAAGCGATGTTCGAGGGCCTGAAATACGACCTGGAAGCACTCGAGGCCACCTATAACCTGGCTCGGCTGAATTTCGAGTACTCGAAGATCCGCGCGCCGATCGATGGCGTGATTTCTTCACGGTACGTCAAGCTCGGGCAGAGCATCGACCCTGCCGACGAGGCTTTCCGCATCACCGACACCAGCGAGCTGCTTGCCTACCTGCAGATACCGCAGGGCGAACTCGGCAAGTTCTCGGCCGGGCAAGCGGCAACCCTGAAGGTGGACGCGATGCCGGAGGCCACTTACTCGGCGACCATCGCGCGGATCAGCCCGACCATCGACGTGCGTAACGGCACGTTCCGCGCCACCGCGTTCATCGACAACCGCTCCGGCGAACTCGCGCCCGGCATGTTCGCCCGCTTCTCGATTGCCTACGACCGGCATGCCGACGCACTGGTGATTCCGCGCACCGCGATCGTCGAGGAAGACGACCAGACCTCCGTGTACGTCGTCGCCGACGGTGCCGTTGCCCGCCGGGTCATCCAGGTAGGCATCGAATCCGGCAAACTCGTGGAAGTCGTCGACGGCCTCGCTATGGACGAAGAAGTCGTCGTTACCGGCCAGGCGAGCCTGCGCGACGGCAGCAAAGTCCTTGCGAGCAATGATTCCGGCAATAACTACGCGGGCTGACGCAAACCGCTGCTTGCCGTGAACGGTGCGGAGAATCGCCGCGCGGCATCGAGGGAGGATCCCATGAGCTTATTCCGATCCGGGCTGCCAGCGCTACTCGCGGCCCTGCTCCTCGGCGCCTGCCAGCCGCAGGCGGGCTCCGAGGCAGACGATTCCGGGGAAGAAACACCACCGATCCCGGTCGAGACCAGCGTGCCCGTTCGCGGTGACGTCTACGCCATGTACACAGGCACCGCGCCGATCGAGGCATTCGCCGAAGCAGACGTCATCGCCAAGGTCGGCGGTGAGGTTCGCGACTTGCTCGTCGAGGAAGGAGACGACGTCCACAAGGGCCAGATCATGGCGCGCCTCGACGGGGAACGCCTGCGGCTCGAGTTGAACGAATCGGAAGCCAGGCTCCGCAAACTGCAACGAGACTACGAACGTAATGTCGACCTGCAGGCCAAGGGACTGATCAGCGACGGCGATTTCGAGAAGATCAAATACGAAATGGAAGCGCTGGAGGCGGCATTCAACCTCGCGAGCCTCGAACTCGACTACACGCAAATCCGCGCGCCCATCGACGGAGTGGTTTCGCAACGCGTCGTAAAGCTCGGCAACACGATCAAGGAGGGAGACCCCCTGTTCAAAGTCACGAGCCTCGAACCGCTCGTGGCCTACCTGCACGTTCCGGAGCGCGAATACCGCAACGTCGACCCGGGCCAGCCCGTCGGTATCGAGATCGACGCACTTGCCGGCGAGACGATCGCCGCGTCCGTCAGCCGGGTAAGCCCCATCGTGGACCCGCAGACCGGGACCTTCAAGATCACGGTGGAAATCGTCGACGCGCGGAGACGCATCAAGCCGGGGATGTTCGGCCGCATCGGCGTCGTCTACGACGTGCGCGAAGATGCGCTGCAGATCCCCCGCAGCGCGATCATTGAGGACCAGGGCACGGCGAGCGTGTTCGTCGTGGAAGACGACCACGCCGTCAGGAGGGCGGTGGAGACGGGCTACAGCAACAAGGGCATGATCGAGATCATCAGCGGCCTGCAGGACGGTGAGCAGGTGATCACCGTGGGCCAGGCCAGCCTGAAACAGGATTCGCGGGTTAACGTCATCAACCGTGCCGGCGATGCAGAGCGCGCGGTCGACGCGAGCGAGGAAGGTGGCGCCGGACAGGAATCGGACGATGCGGCGACTGATTGAGATAGCGACCGAGCGTCGCGTCACCGTCGTCATGCTCATGGTAGCCGTGGGGCTGTTCGGCACGGTGGCCCTGTCGCGGCTGAAACTGAACCTGCTGCCCGACGTTTCCCACCCGACGCTCACGATCCGCACCGAGCTCACCGGCGCGGCGCCAGTCGAAGTCGAGAACCTCATTACCAAGCCCGTCGAGGAAGCCGTCGGCGTCATTCGCAACGTCCGGCTGGTTCGATCGGTCTCCCGCTCGGGACAGTCCGACGTCACGCTCGAGTTCCTGTGGGGAACCGACATGGACGTAGCCGGTGTCGAGGTTCGCGAAAAACTGGACCTGCTGTTCCTGCCGCTCGAGGCGAGCCGGCCGTTGTTGCTGCGGTTCGATCCATCCTCCGAACCGATCATGCGGCTGGGCCTTCTCGACGGGGAGTCGGCGGACCGGGGGGACAGCGCGGAGAGCCGCCTGAAAGCGCTGCGGCGTCTTGCGGAAGACCGTATCAAGACCGACCTCGAAGCCGAGGAAGGCACCGCGGCCGTCAAGGTGAGCGGCGGGCTCGAAGACGAGATCCAGATCCAGGTCGATCAGCAGAAGCTGTCGCAGCTCGGCATCGGTATCGGGCAGGTCGCGGAGCGCATCCGCGCAGAAAACGTCAACCTCTCCGGCGGCAGGCTCGAGGAAGGCGACCAGCGGTTCCTGGTTCGCACGCTGAACGAATTCGAATCCGTCGAAGAATTCAATGACGCCATCGTAGCCTACGTTGCCGACCGTCCCGTCTACCTGCGCGATATCGCCACGGTGGAACGCGGTTACAAGGAGCGCGAAGCGATTACGCGCGTCAAGGGGCGCGAATCGGTGGAACTGGCGATTTACAAGGAGGGTGACGCGAACACGGTGCAGGTCGCGAATCGTCTCCAGGACCGCCTGCAGCGCGTTCGCGAGTCCTTGCCCGCGGACATGGAACTGGTCGAGATCTACGACCAGTCGCGCTTCATCTCCTCGGCCGTCGACAACGTGAAGAGCGCCGCGATTATCGGCGGCATCCTTGCGATCGTCGTCCTGTACGGATTCCTGCGCGACGCACGCTCGACGGCGATCGTCGGCATCGCTATCCCGGTCTCCGTGATCGGGACGTTCCTGTTGATGTACATCAACGATGTGTCGCTGAACATCATGTCCCTCGGCGGCATCGCCCTTGCGGTCGGCATGCTCGTCGACAACTCCATTGTCGTGCTCGAGAACATCGTGCGCAAGCGAGAACAGGGAGAGGGCATCGCCGAAGCGGCAATGAACGGCACCGCGGAAGTCGCGTCCGCCGTCGTGGCGGCGACGCTGACGACGATCGCGGTCTTCTTTCCGATGGTGTTCATCTCCGGGATCGCGGGCCAGTTGTTCCGCGACCAGGCGCTGACCGTCACGTTTGCATTGCTGTTTTCGCTGATCGTCGCCCTTACGGTCATACCGATGCTGTCTGCCCTGGGCGCCGGCAGCCGGTACGCCGGCGAGCAGGACAGCGGCCCCGCAGGGCGCTTCACCCGCATGGTCGCCGCAATAATCCGGGCGTTCGGCTTCGTGTTCCTGGGCTTCAGGTGGCTTTTCTGGGCCCTTCTGTGGCTGCCTACGCAGGTCTTCCAGCGATTCTACCGCGCCGTTGCCGCCGTCTACCCGGCGCTGCTCTGCTGGTCGCTGCAACACCGCGCCGCCGTCCTGGTCGCCGCACTGCTGCTGTTCGTGGGCAGCATGGCCCTGGTACCGCGCCTCGGCAGCGAACTCATACCGCAGCTGTCGCAGGGCGAGTTCAACGTGGACCTGCGCTTGGCGCCCGGCGCCACGCTCGCGGAGACGGATCGCGCCATACAGGCTGCGCAGCGTGCCACCGCGAACATCGATGCCGTCGCGCTCGATTATTCGGTGGCGGGGACCGGCAACCGGCTCGACGCGAATCCCGTCGATGCGGGCGACAATACCGGCACGCTCAGTGTTGCCCTGGTGCCGGGCGCCGGGGGTGAAGCCGAGGGCGCGACGATGGACGCGATGCGCCGTGAGCTTGCCGTGATTCCGGGCGTGCAGTACGAGTTTTCGCGGCCGTCGCTGCTGAGCTTCTCGAGCCCGTTGCAGATCGAGATATCAGGCTATGACCTCGAGCAGCTCGCGCTGGTGAGCCGGGCCGTCGT